>NZ_JBFUGJ010000251.1:0-8832 GCF_056402975.1 Mesorhizobium sp. P3_A9
CCCCACGCAGCGCATCGAGCGTTGCCTGTTCGTCGCTGGCGAGGTCGATCGGCGTGCCCTTGAGTTCACGCAAGCCATTTGCCGCGCCATAGGGAAAGCTCACCGCGACTTCGATCCACTTCCAGCCTTCGTTGGCGATTTCGTCGGCCATCATCTGCAGCTTCTCGGTGACCAGCCGTTCAAGCAGCGGGACGTCCTGCAACCACCCCCCATCGTCCGACTGGAACAGATCGCGCAGCACGTCGCCGCCTGCCACCTCATAGGCCTCCAGGCCGACGAATGCGGCCCGCTTGTCGGAGGCGCGGACGGTATTCTCGGTCAGCATGCGGCGGATTTGGTATGGCTCTTTCGACCAGCTGTTCTTGATCGCCTCCCAGACCAGTTCCTGTCGCGCATGATCGCTGCTGATGGAGAATGCCTCGAGTTGGGCGATCGTCATTCCGTCCTCGGCGTAGAAGTCGAGAAGTGCTGGCGAAACCGTTGTCAGCTTGAGCCGCTGCTTGACGACGTTGACCGAGACGAAGAAAGCAGCCGCAATCTCCTCCTCTGTCATGCCCTGGTCGAGCAAATCCTTGAACGCCCGATATTGGTCCAGCGGGTGAAGTGGCGCGCGTTCGATGTTCTCAGCCAGTGACACTTCCGCCGCCAGAATTGCGCTGGAAGAACTGCCGATGACACATGGCACCGGCGCTGTTTTGGCAAGCTGCTTCTGCTTAACTAGCATCTCGAGGGCGCGATATCGGCGGCCGCCAGCTGGCACCTCGAACATCCCCGTCTCTTGGCCGTCGGCATCAACCACAGGACGAACGTGCAGGCTCTGGATCAACCCACGGCGAACGATCGAAGCAGCGAGGTCGTCGATGGAGACGCCTGCCTTGATGCGACGCACATTGGACTGGCCTAGCACCAGCTTGTTGAAGGGGATATCGCGCGAGGACGATAGCGTGATCTTTTGGACGGCAGTAGTCATTGAAGTTCTCCGCGACGGGCCGCCGAGAGCCTCTCTCTCAGCCTTGAACCCGTCACAAGACCCCTCCAACCCTCTCCCTCTCCTGCCCGCACAATCCGACACACCGTAGATTGACAGCCCAGCGCGCACGCCTGAAGGCATGTCGGCCTGAACGTTGCCTCCGCATGAACCGATGGTTGAAGCGGATCGACCAAGTGCGGCTGGCACTTGATGGCTATGCCGATCGGCGGGACGGCGCATGCGCTGTTCCAGCCAGCGAAGGTTATGCCGCCCATCTATCGTTGCCTGCGCCCAGCCCGACCGATGCTTCGGCCTCCACCGGCAGGTGGCCAAGAAGCCAGTCGGCCGCCTTGCTGGCCTGGCTGGCGGCACGGACGATGGCGCGATTGTCCTCGCGCAAAACCGCCAGCCATGAGCCGATATACTCGGCGTGCCGAACCGTAGGGACGATGCCCAGGGCTGCACAACAAAACGCTGCGTTGATTTCTGCCACGAGCTCTTCGAACGCGTACTTCCTGGAGGCGGTAGAGCCGGATAATTTGCGGTCCAGGCGTGAACTGTGGCCGGTTGCATGACCAAGCTCATGCAAGGCTGTCCGATGCCAATTGATCGGCTCGAAGTAAGCCTGGGGCGGAGGCACCTGTATATAATCGTGGGCCGGCGCGTAGAACGCCCTGTCGCCGCCAATATGAAAGTCGATACCGGTGGCCTTGATCAGCGCCTCGACACGCGGTTCGATCGGGCTAGCCACCGGCAGCGGGGCCGAAGCTGCGACTTCGTCAGGTAGCCCTTCACATTGCTCGATGTTGAAAACGGTGAAGCGCTTGAGGAACGGTATGGTTTGAGCATCCTCGCCCGTCTCGCGAGCGCGCTTCTTCTCGTGATCAGGGACAAAACGATCGGCATAGACGACCGTTGTCCCGTGCTCGCCTTTGCGGACGTTCCCGCCGAGCGCGAACGCCTGTCGATAGGTTATCCAACTCTGTGTTGGAAACCCGCGTTCGACGACGGCACCCCAGAGAATAAGGACGTTGATCCCGCTGTACGTGCGATGCGTGCTTGCATTCTGCGGCAGGGAAAGCGACGCTTTTGCCGCGGACGTCCCCCATGGCTGAACCCAAGGAAAACGACCAGCTTCTAGCTCGGCGACTATCTTGCCGGTGATCTCGTCGTAGAGGTTCGACCGGTCGGCGACGGCATGCGTTCGATTGGTCCGGACAGACATCGCGGTTCTCCGCGACGGGCGCCGAAGGCCTCTCCTTCCGCTTTCAACCCGTCGCGAAAAACCCGGCGCTCCTCTGACTCTCCGTCGGGAGAGCCCCTGCTCTCCCGACCAAATGAAAAACGGCGTACAAAGCGGAAGCACCGAAATGTCCGTCATTGCGGCCAAGTCAGTTCGGTGCTGGAGCAGGTTCGTGGCCCTGAGACCGGTTCAACAGGGCGGCCGAAGGAGCATCAGCATAGCGCCGCCGCCAGGCGGGATGCGGGACCGACAGCCCCCGGCGAAGGGCGCCATATGAAGCTGACTCGGCATGCATCACCCCGGAGTGGATAGCGATCCACGAAACGCATTGGGGTCGAGGGGTGGCTTGACTATTCGTTCTCTTTTTGTTCACTGTTGGCATGACAGCCACAAGGAGGCCGGTCATGGACATTTTGATGGATGCAAGGGGCGCCACCCCTGAAGAAAAGCAGCGTGGATTGGCAGCCGCGCGGGCCGTGCTCAAGCGCATCGGCATCACTGCCGAAGAAGCCGCCGAAGGCTCTTTTACAGTCGAAGGTTGGGATGATGCGGGATTCCCGCCTGATCAGGAGCCGATCGAAGAAGTTTATGTCGCCGCTGAGGCATGGTGGGCCGCCGACAACGCGGCAATCGAGGCTTGCTGTGAAGGTTGGCCGGACGAGAAAAGATATGGCGTCCATGGTCTAGAGTTGCTCCATGATCCAGAAACGCAGCTTGCCGATCGCGCCACGGCGCTAGCGCGGATGCGCGTCATCGTTGCGGAAGAAGACGGTCAACAGGAATTCCATGACGATCGTCCCTTCCTATTGGCGCTCGCCGCTACCGCCGAGATGGCGGACGGCTCGAAGGCAAGAGAGCTCGTCGATGCGGTGACGGTCGCCTATACATCGCTGGCGCTAGCTGGCTTCGAGCCGAATGAACCAATTGAGCCGAAGCGCCAAGCAGTGCTCGACGCAATCGACGCGCTTGAAGTCGGATCTGCGGCCCTCAAATGAGAAAGGCCATTCAATGTCGACCCAAGTCATACCGGAGCAGAAAAAGCCGAAGCTCATTGTTGTCGTAGCGTTTGATCGAGGCGACGATGGGGAGCTGTTTACGGTGTATGGCCCGACCGACCAGCAAAGCGAAGAGCGGGCTATTCGGATTGCAAAAGCACTTGCCGGGAAGCACGTAGGCGTGATTGTTTGGAGCCGGGATGCAGATCCGGCGCTTGGAGACTACGGCCCGCCAAAAACCTTGTTTGTGAATGGCGACGTGCCGGACATGGAGTGAGCAGCACAGTGCGGACACTTGTAGCACTCCTTCTCGATCCTCACATTCCGATCAGCCAACCATCCTATTTATACGCCATGACCGCAATTCAACGCACAGTTTGATCGGATCCCTTCCGGCGCTGGCTGATACAATCCAGATCTTGATCTCTGAATGGAAGCCCACGCACAAGCACGGGCGCATGCCGGCAGCGAGATCATGAAAAGCGACACCCTTTCCTATCCTCCTCGGGGTCTCTCACGCGAAGAAGCGGCCCGATATGTTGGCGTGGGCATAACCAAATTCGACCAGATGGTTGCTGATCGCCGCATGCCGAAGCCGAAGAAAGTTGACGGCCGCGTGATTTGGGATCGCCTTAAACTCGAAGCGGCGTTTGCCGAACTACCTGGAGACGATGATGAGAATATCGTCGACTTCCTGTTGCAAGGGAATCACCGCAGGGAATAGATTCATTCAGCCATGACCGACAAATATCCCGGCCTGTCCTCCTACACCGATCGCCACGGAAAACTACGCTGGCGCTATCGGACGAAGGAGCGTTTGGTCAGTCTGCCTGCTCCCAATCAACTGGGATTCAAGGAAGCGTACCAGGCAGCGGTCGAAGGCCGAAAAGTCCCCAAGGCCCCCGTCGTCCAAATGCCGGGAGCCGCCCTGCCAGGCACATTTGGAGCGGCCTTTCAACGGTTGAAGATCTCGGTCAAGTGGTTGGCGCTTGACGAAGCCAGCAAGCGCAAGAACAAGCGGCTGATTGAAGAATTTCTAGAACTGCGGGTGGTCCCAGATCACCCACTTGTCTGGCGCGACGTACCGGTTAAGAACCTTAGACGTATCCATATTGAAGAGCTTCTTGGCCGCTTCATCGCCACACCCCATAAGGCCAAGCACCTGCTGGTGGGCATACGCAAGCTGGTCTATGTCGCGCTGCGGCAAGATTGGATTGATATCGACCCCACCGCGGCGGTCGAGTGGCGGCCCGCCTATGCCGGCTGGAAGGCATGGTCGCGCGAGGCGATGGCGCAATTTGAAAACCGTTGGCAGCTCGGCACTGCGGCACGCACTTGTTACGGATTGGCGCTTTGGCTGGGCAACCGCCGCGGCGACGTCGCGGGCCTGCGCTGGGACCAGAGGGTCACCCGCCGTGTCTTCATCGATGGCGTCGAGCGTCACTTTGACGGGTTTGATATCGTTCAGGGCAAGAACAAGGGACGAACAGGCGGCAAACGGCTTTTCGTGCCGATCACACCTATGCTGTCCGAGATCCTGGATGCGGCTGACAGGCGCGGCGAGACCGTTTTGGTCAACGCCTATGGTGAGCCCTTCTCCGCCAAGTCACTGACTGGAATGATGGCGCATTGGTGCAAGCTTGCCGGTCTTCCGAAGGGCCTTACCCTGCATGGTTTGAGGAAGTCGCTCGGTGTTTATCTGGCGGAGGCCGAGGCCTCCACCAGGCAGATGATGGACGTCCTCGGTCATGACGATATCGATCATGCTGAGCTCTATTCGCGCGAGGCATCGCAGGTACGGCTGGCGGTCCAGGGGATGGACCGGGTCGTGCGGCTGGTCACGCGCAAGCCGATGCTTGGCGAACCTATTGGCGAACCTCGTGGCGAACCGGTCGGTAAGTCATTGATAAATAACGATAATGGTGGGCCCGGAGGGACTCGAACCCCCAACCAAGCGGTTATGAGCCGCCGGCTCTAACCATTGAGCTACAGGCCCCACGCGGGCTGGATTAATGTTTTTCGCATCGCGGCACAAGGCTTTCCCGACAGGCTTTCGCGGATCGCCCAAATCAACCCATAATCGCGCTCTACGCGACCTGTGCGACTGGATCGCAGACCAAGGAGATTTTCATGACCAAACATCTTTTGCCTCTCGCGCTCGCCGCTGCAATCGCTTTTCCGGCGATGGCTGGAGCCACCGATTCGCCGACGCCCGCCCGCATCATTGTTTCGGGTGAAGGCGAAGCGACCATCCCTCCCGACCTGGCGTTGCTGTCGCTCAGCGTGATGCGCGAAGCCAAGACGGCACGTGCGGCACTCGACGCCAACAACGACGCCATGGCCGCCGTGATCGCGGCGATGAAGGCGGCCGGCATCAAGGACCGCGACCTGCAGACGGCGGGCATCCAGATCAACCCGCGCTACAACTACACCAACAAGCCGGACGGCAGCCAGGAGGCCGAGCTTGTTGCCTACCAGGTGACCAACACGCTTGCGGTGCGCGTGCGCGACATCGACAAGACGGGCGAGATCCTCGACAAGGCCGTGTCGCTCGGTGTCAACCAGGGCGGTGGCATCTCCTTCACCAATGACAACCCGGCAGCGACCATCGACGCGGCCCGCAAGAAAGCGGTGGCCAGCGCAATCGCCAAGGCCAAGACGCTTGCGGAAGCCGCCGGCGTGAGCATTGGCCGGGTCCTGGAGATCTCAGACCAGAACATCGCCCCGCCGCCGATGGCGATTAACGCCAAGGCCTTCGACGCCGCCGCCGGTGCGGCAGTGCCGACGCAAGCCGGCGAGAACGCCTACAACGTCCAGGTCACGGTCACCTTCGAACTGAAGTAGGCAGCCCCAAATGATGCGTGGTCGAGCTTTGCCCGGCCACGCATAGACCCAACGGCAAATACCCGACATGAAAAACCCCGCGGGATCGCTCCCGCGGGGTTTTTTCGAGCCGCACCCGTCCGCTCTGGACAGGGGCTCTACTACCACAGGCTCATCTTCGTAGAAGATGATGCCGCAAGCCTTAGCGATAGATAACCGGGCAACCGCGCTCGTTGGCGAACACGATGACCACGCGGTCGCCATCCTGGCGGCCCATGACCTTGACCGTGCGGCGGCTGACATCGACGATGCGGGCGCGGTGAAGGCCCATGCGCTCGGCCTTGTCGAGGGCGCGATCCGGCGAGCAACCACGGCGCCAGCCATCACCACGTCCGTCGCGCCAATCGTCGCGACGCTCGTCACGGCGGTGGCGATAGCCGTCATCACCGGCATAGACGCCAAAACGCGGATCCTGGTTGTTGCCGAAGCCGAGATAGAGGCTGTCGGCGTGGGCGGGAATAGCCGCCAGCGTGCCGAGGGCGACCAGCGCCGAAAGGGCTGCCGTCTTGATCTTGTTGTACATGGTTCTCTCTCCTTGTTGCGGGCTTGCGCCCGTCCTCGTGAAATCGATGATGGGAGAATGCACTCGCCTGCCTGAACTGGTTACGAACCCGCCGTTCATCTGCGGTTCATGTGGGCGGATGGGCAATGGTGTAACGCTGGCCTTACGGCTCGTCGTCCAGCATATAGTCAAAATAATCCTCAGGCTCGGCAAGCTCGGTCTCGCTCGCCTTGACCCGGCCGCGCATCGAGATGCCGGCCTCGTGCACGGTCTCCGCGCTGCCCGACACCAGCCGGTGCCACCAATAGAGGTCGTGGCCCTCGGCCACCAGCCGGTAGGCGCAGGTGCTGGGCAACCAGCTGATGGTGCGCACATTCTGCGGCGTCAGCCCGACGCAATCGGGGACGCGCGCCAGCCGGTTGGCGTAGTCGGAGCAGCGGCAGGTCTGCGCGTCGAACAACCGGCAGCCGACGCTGGTCCAGTAGATCTCGCCCGTATCCTCGTCCTCGAGCTTCGACAGGCAGCATTTGCCGCAGCCGTCGCAAAGCGATTCCCATTCGGCTGGGCTCATCGCTTCCAGCGTCTTTGTTTTCCAGAATGGCGTTTCCATCCTGGGGATGTGGCCCCGGCCGCCGCCGAGGTCAAGCGCGGCAATGGTTGAAATGGGGCGGCAACCCGGCCGAAAGACACGAAGTTGCCTTCAAAAGGCCGGCCAATCGCCCCGTACGGTGTATAACCATGCAATACTGGAACCAATCGGGCTAAGATCGGTTTCGGCAAGGATGGGACCCCACAAGGAGAGTTTTCGATGAAACGCCAACCACGGATTCTGGCAGGCACCGCACTTGGCCTGCTGATGGCATCCGCGCCGTTGGGCGCGTACCCGCTTCAGGGAAGTGCCGCGTTCGACCCCATGCAGCGCGGTGGAACGCCGCTGATCCTGGCGCAGGACGCACCGACCGACGAGGCACAGCCGACCGACCAGGAGCAGCCACGCAAGAAGAAGCGCGACCAGCAGGCCGAGCAGCCAGCTCAGCAGGCCGCACCAGCGGCCGAGCAGCCCGCCCCAGCGGCAGAGGAACAGCCCCGCAAGAAGAAGCACGAGCAACAGCAGCAGACCGAACAGGCGCCGGCCGAGCAGGCCGCTCCCGCCGCTGAGGAACAGCCCCGTAAGAAGAAGCGCGATCAGCAGCAGCAGACCGAGCAGGCACCGGCCGAGCAGGCCGCCCCTGCCGTCGAGGAGCAGCAGCCGCGCAAAAAGAAGCGCGATCAGCAACAGCAAACCGAACAGGCCCCCGCCGAACAGGCAGCCCCCGCCGCCGACGAGCAGCAGCCGCGCAAGAAGAAGCGGGACCAACAGCAGCAGACCGAGCAGGCACCCGCCGGCGAGGCCGCTCCCGCAACCGACGAACAGCAGCCGCGCAAGAAGAAGCGCGACCAGCAGCAGCAGACTGAACAGGCGCCCGCCGGCGAGGCCCCTGCTGGCCAGGCTGAACCCGCCAACGACAACCAGTCGACCAAGCCAGGCAAGAAACACAAGCAGGACCAGCAGAAAGCGGCGCCCGCCGAGCAGGTAACGCCGGAAGCCGCGCCGACGCCGAAGGAAGCCCCCGCCGGCGAAGCAACGACGCCCAAGGTTGAGCCGGCGCCGGCCGGCGAACAGCCGGCGATCCAGGGCGAGCAGCCCCAGGACAAGACAAAGAAGCACGGCAAGAAGCCGACGGGCGAACAGCCCGCGAACGGTGAGCAGCCGGCGACAGGTGAACAACCGGCCAATGGTGAGAAGCCGGCCACGGGTGAACAGCCTGCCAATGGCGAGAAGGCCGCGCCTGTCCAGGGTGAAAACCCCGTGCAGGGCGAAGCACCCGCCGACAAGGACGCCGCCCCCATCCTCGACAGCCAGAAGGATGCCGAACGCAAGGCCGGCGGCCGCAAGCATGGCGACAAGAACGGCCAGCAGCAGAACGATGGCCAGAATGCCCAGCAAGGCGGCGACCAGGGCGGCAAGCCCGTGGTCGCTCCTGTCGACCAGGGTCCGCCGCCCACCGACGACAAGGCAGCCCAGCAGGAGATCAAGCCCGAAAAGTTCGTCCCGGTGACGGAAGAAAAGGGCAAGCGCCGGGATCGCGCACCCGACGAGAACATCCGCGACCGCCGCCGTCCCAAGGGTGTCGACGTGCTCAAGGAGATCGGCGACCGCGTCATCATCCAGCTCGGCGGCCAGACGATCGTCCAGAGC
>NZ_JBFUGJ010000252.1:0-8796 GCF_056402975.1 Mesorhizobium sp. P3_A9
GTCGACATCAATGCCTCGGCCTTCGGCCTGTACTTCGTCAGCCCGTCACCGGAACGGGCGCGGCTGGTCCCGTGTTTCGATTCCGACTATCCCGGCATTGCCGTGGCGACGAAGTTCATATCCGGCGCCAATGGCGAGGAGATCGTGCGCCACACCCACAACTCGACGGAGCCACGCTGGTGGACGGATGACGGCGTCGCCGCGATGGCCGAGACGTTCGGCAACCTCGCCTGGACCGCGCAAATGGCGCCGCTGGCACCCGGCACCAGCGGCATCGCCTTTCCCGTCCACGCCGATCGCGGCCAATGCGGCCTTGTCGTCTTCCTGGGATCGGAGATCGCGCTGCCGCAGGACGCGCTCTACGAAATCCACGCTCGCTGCTTTTCGCTGTTCGCCGCAGTAGCGCGTATCCGTCCGAGTGATGCCGGCAGGATGCGCGCCATCTCCAAGCGCGAACTCGAATGCCTGAAGCTGACCGCCAACGGCAACACCAGCGAGGAGATCGCGCGGCTGCTGAAGCTGTCGGTGCACACGGCCAACCAGTATCTCACCCAGTCGACGCAGAAGCTCAACGCCGTCAACCGCAACCAGGCAGTCGCCAAGGCGCTGCGGCTTGGTCTGATCGAGTAATGAAACGATGAGCCGCTCAGGCCTTAGAGCAATTCCAGGAAAAGTGTGAGCGGTTTTCCGTCAGGAATTGCGTCAAAACAAAGAGTTAGAGCGGTTCGCCGTTTCCATGAAACGGTGAAACGCTCTAGAAGGCCAGCGGCTCGACCTTTCGTATCCGCGCCTGGTCGATCACCGCTTCCAGCAGCGCCGTATTGTGCTCGGGGTCCTCGCCGGGCTTTTCGAACGACACGTAGTTGACCGCGACCGAGTTGCCGGCATCGCTCAGCGTCAGCTGGAAATAGACGGTCACACCGGGTGGCCTGAGTTCCAGGTCGAGCACGATGCGCGGGCTGCCGCTCCAGTCGACATGCGCCTCGCCGCCATGGCCGAGCCTGAGCGTGCCCGGCATAAAGAACAGCTCCACCGCTGAATCGACCAGATCCGACAGGCAGGCGAAATGCTCCAGCCGGATGAAGGCGATGTAATCGGCGACATCGATCAGCCTCAGTTCGCCGACCACTTGCTCGATGGCGCTGGCGACGATGATCTCGCGGGATTTTGCGTGCGGTTGGCGGTTCATGAAATCTGTCTGCGCTCAGCCTTTTTCGAGTAGACGATCCGCACCAGTTCGGCGACGGCCTGGTAGAATTGCGACGGGATCACATTATCGACCGAAACTTGCTTGTACATGGAGCGGGCGAGCGCCACGTCCTCGAAGATCGGAATGTTGTGCTCCTTGGCGATCTCGCGGATTTTCAACGCCACCAGATCCTGCCCCTTGGCCACCACCAGCGGCGCCGAATCCTCGTCGCGCACATATTTGAGCGCGATCGAGAAGTGGGTCGGGTTGGCGATGATCAGCGTCGCGCGCGGCACCGCCGTCATCATCCGCTTGCGCGCGCGATCGCGCGCCAGCGAGCGCAGCCGCGACTTGACGATCGGGTCGCCCTCGGACTGCTTGAACTCGTCCTTCACCTCCTGCTTGCTCATGCGCAGGTCCTGCTTCCAGTGGAAGCGCGACCAGACGATGTCGATCGCCGCGATCAGTCCCATGACGAAGACGATCGCCACCAGTATGTCGACCGCGATGCCGCGGATGACGAGGCCGAAAGCGACGGGATTGGTGATCATGCCGGCAAGCAGCTTGCGGTGATCCTCCGACAGCGTGAAGGTGAGCACGGTGATGGCGAAGCCGACCTTTGCCAGGGATTTCAGGAACTCGACCCAGCCCTGGGCGCCGAACATCCGGGTCCAGCCCTTGGTGATCGAAATGCGCGAAAGCTGCGGCCTGATCCGCTCGCCGACGAATTGCGGCATGTTCTGGAGCACCGAGGCGCCGATGCCGGCAACGGTTAAAAGCACCAGCAGGCTGACGAGGGCACGGCCCACTTCCAGCATGACGAGCTTGTAGAGCGCGATGACATCGGTCTCGGTGTCCATCGGCCAGGCTTCSGGCTTCTCGAGAAACGTCGACAGGAACACGCCGAGGTCGATGACGGCGTCCTTGGCATAGAAGACGGTGAACACCAGTATGGCGACAAAGGAGGCGAGGAGAGCGGTTTCCCTCGAATGGGGCAGCTTGCCCTGTTCGATGGTGTCGCGGATTTTCTTTTCCGTCGCCTCTTCGGTTTTCGAGTCCTTGTCGGTGGCGTCGGACATGCCTTAGGCGGCGTCCTGCGTCGCGGGAAGTTCGAACGCGCCTTCGCGCGACAGCCGGATCGTCGTCGACACGATCGTCTTGCGCGCCGTCATGATGTCGGCGAGAGGAACACCTTCCGACCCCTGGCCGAGTTCGGCTTCGATCATGCGCCGCGACCGTGCGCCGATCGCCGACAGCACGGATTCGGCGAGCGCCGCCGAGGTGCCGCGCAGCGCCAGCGTGACAAGCTCGGTCGACAGCCCATCGAACAAGAGCACGCGCGCCTTCTGGGTGAGCAGCGGCAGGTCGTCGAAAGCAAACAGCCGGGCGCGCACACCGTCGAGGTCTGGCGTGCCGGCGGCTTCCAAATCCTGCATGACCTCTTCAAGCAGCGGCTTGTCCAATTCGTTGAGCACGCTGGCGACGCGCGCCTGTCCCGCCGAAGTGTCCTTGGTCGACGTCTCCGCCAGCACGCTGGTCCGCAACCGGTTCTCGACGATCCTGGCAGCGGCATCCGGAACATTGGCCATCGTCACCATGCGCTTGATGATTTCGCCGCGCATCGGCTTGGTCAGCGTCAAAAGCACGCCCGCCGCCGTCTGCGGCGCCAGCTTCGACAGCACCATGGCCGCCGTTTGCGGATGTTCGCCGGCCAGGAAGGTGCCAAGCCGTGCCGGTTCGAGCTTCTCGAGCTCCGGCCAGATGGGCGGCGGCCCTTCCGGCGCGACCTCGAATTTCTTGTCGCCCATGATCGCGCTCATCTCTTCGGGCGAGAGCGATTCGTTGAGGATCGTGTCCATCCTGTCGGCGGAATCGAGCAGGCCGGCGCCTTCGGTGAACTCGGCTTCGAATTCGGCGACGATGCGCTCGAGATCACTCTGCGGAATGGTCCTGAGCAGCCGGGCGCCCTCGATCAGCGCCTTCAGCTCTTCCTGCTTGAAGAATTTCAAGAGGCGGCTGGCGGACGGCTTGCCCATCGCCACCAATATGGCGGCTGCCTTCTGCGCGCGCGTCAAGGTCGCCAGCGGCGTCATGCTGCCTCTCGCCTCCGCTGCAACCGGCAAGCCCCACCAGACATGTCTAGGCGCCCTTCGTGCCGGCGATGATTTCGGTCAGCCTGATGCCGAAGCGCGAGGGGTCGCTTTCGAGCACCGTGATCTCGCCGCGCGCGATCTTGCGGCCGTTGACCACGACGTCGACCGGCTCGCCGATGCGGCGGTTGAGCGCCACCGTCGAGCCCTTCTGCAATGCCATCAGGTCGGCAACCGCCATCTCGGTGCTGCCGAGGATGATCTGGACATCGACGGGGATGTTCATGATGACGTTCGAATTGGCGCCGGCCGCGGCCCTGAACGCCGCGTCGGGGCGCTGCTCTTCCTCATGCAGGACCCCGCGCAATTCCTCGATGGCGCGGTCGAGCTGTTCGTCCGGCTGGTCGAGCTCTGCTTCCACTTTGGTCTTGGCCATGAATCGTCTCCAAAAGCTCAGGCGCGCCCGGCACCGGCCGGCATGAGCCCATCGATGAAATCCTGCCCGGCATCGAAAGGATGCTTGATTCGGACGGTGTAATTCTGCCCCAGTTTGCCGAACTCGCATACGAACAGCGTTTGGCCGCGCGCACTGAGCCGAGCCCTTGATTGCGCCGTCTCCTCGAAGTCGATGACCTGGCCCACTTCGAGACTGGCGAGGTCACCAAGCGTCAGCCGCGCCAACGGCATGGTGGCTTCGAGCGCCACGGTCGAGCGCATCACTTCTTCCGAAAAGCGCTCCCGCCAGCTCGCGCCGTGGTCATCTCCACCGGCGTTCGCGGCGCCGTCGCGGCTGGCCAGCACGACACGCTGCGGCATCGTCACCGTGACCGTGCCGCTGTCGGCTGGCGTCGAGATGCCAAGAACGATGCGCAGTGCCGCGCCATCTCGCAAAACGTGCCGTTTGGCTTCGGTGCCCGACATCGCGCGCGGTATGGGCAGACGCAGGTCGAGCGAGCGCCGCCCCGATCCGTTCAGTGCCTGCGCGACCTGCTGAAACAGCATGGTCGAGACATCAACCTCGATCTGCGACAGATCGCGCTCGATCGGCGATGCCGGCGTCTCCGGGTCGCCGCCGAACAGCGTAGACACCATGATCGCTATTGCCGGCGCATCGATCACCAAGGTCATCGCATCGGAAGACGTGGAGGATGCCACGATAGTCATGGCAAACGTATCGCCGGCATGCGAGCGCGCCTCCGCGACGCGGCTGACCTCGACCGCCCTGAGATCGACGGTGACCGGAACGCCAAGCTCGCTGGTCAGGCTCTTTTGCAACAGCGGCGCGGCGCGCTCGGCCATGGCCCGACCGGTACCGATGACCTGCGCGGCCTCGCCACTGTCGCCGACCAGACGCTCGATGATCAACGAGCGCGCTTGCGCTGGGCTGCCCGGACTGGTCATGGCCTTGTCGGCACCGATCTGTCGTGCATCGCTCAAGCGGCCTTCTTCTCGGCGCTGCTGGTGTTCATCGTGCTCTGCTCGACMGCGTCGATGGTCGGCCGYTCATASGAMGARATGGTCTTGCGGCCGAAYTCGATCGCCACCTGCGGCAGCGCGCCGTTCATGTAGGCSAGCAGCGTYTGCTTGACGATGATGTAGAGGCGGTTCTTCTTCTCGCGCACCGTCTTGATCTTGGTGGCGACRGGCCCGACCACSGCATAGGACAGGAAGATGCCGAGGAAGGTGCCGACCAGTGCGGCGCCGATCAGGCCGCCGAGGATCTCCGGCGACTGGTCGAGAGCGCCCATCGCCTTGACCACGCCAAGCACGGCAGCGACGATGCCGAGCGCCGGCAGGCCGTCGCCAACCGCGACCAGCGCATGATAGGCCTTCATCTTGTCGCTCTTGATGGTCTGGATCTCCTCATCCATCAGCGCCTCGATCTCGTGCGAGCGGGCATTGCCGATGATGATGATGCGGCAGTAATCGCAGATGAAATTCATCAGGTCGTGATTCTTGAGCACCGTCGGAAAGGCCTGGAAGATGGCTGATTCTTCGGGATTGTCGATATGCGCCTCGACCTCGCTGCGCGATTTCGAGCGCAGTTCGCGCATCAGGCTGTGCAGCACGCCAAGCGTTTCCAGATAATCCTGTTCCTTCGGCACCGCCTGCTTGAAGGCTTCAAGAATGCCCCTGCCGGTATCCTTGACCGTCTTCATTGGGTTGGCGACGAGGAAGGTGCCGAGGGCAGCGCCGCAGATGACCACGGCTTCCCAGGGCTGGACCAGCACGTGCAGATGCCCGCCCATGGCCATGAAGCCGCCAAGGACGCAGCCGAGCGTCACCACAAGTCCAATCAGAATGCCCACGGCAGGTCCTTCCGCATTTCACGTCAGCTACAAGGGATAGTCCCCGTGCCTTGTGTGAGGCTTGAATCCGGGCCGCCATGGAAGCGAATGTTGGCGATTCAGTTTCGCGCAAGGAAGTGAGGTTATTGTCGCGATATTAAGCTTCGGCCGGAGGCATGACGTTGCTCAGTACCTTTACCAGCTACCAATTGATCACCAAAGATATCTCGAAGTCGATCGACCGCATCGAGCAACAGCCGACGGTCGATCGCGATACGCAATATTATCTCGCCAACATCACCAAGGTGAAATCGATCGACGATTTCGTCAACAACGACCGGCTGTTCAAGTATGCCATGAAGGCCTTCGGGCTGGAGGACATGGACTACGCCAAGGCCTTCATGGTCAAGGCGCTCAAGGAAGGCGTCACCGACTCCAACAGTTTCGCCAACAAGCTGACCGACAAGCGCTATGCCGCGTTCGTCAGCGCCTTCAATTTCGCCGCCAATGGCGCTGACGCGACCATCTACAACACGGCCCAGCAGTTGGTGACGAAGAACTACGCCACGCAGGCGCAGATTGCCGGCCTCGACCCGAACTCCGACTATGTAAAGGGCGAGACGACCTACTACCTCGCCAACATCACCAAGGTGAAGTCCGTCGACGACCTGATGTCGAACAGCCGGCTCTACACCTATGCCCTGGCCGCATACGGTCTCGACTCGGCGACCGAGGACAAGGACCTGATCAAGCAGGTCCTGCAAAGTAAGGTGAGCGACCCTGACAGCGTCGCCAACAAGCAGACGAACCCAGCTTACGCGGGATTGGCTTTGGCCTTCAATTTCGAAGCCAATGGCGAGAACGCCACCACCATCAATCCTGCGCAGCAGCCGACCGTCGACAAGTACCTGCGCCAGACCCTCGAGGAGGATGCCGGCAAGACCAATGAAGGTGTGCGGCTGGCGCTCTATTTCCAGCGCAAGGCGCCCGACATCACCAGCTGGTACGACGTGCTGGCCGACACGGCCCTTGCAAGCGTCGTGCGCACCGCACTGGGCCTGCCCGATTCCTTCGCCACCGCCGACATCGACAAGCAGGCGCAGCTGTTCGAGCAAAAGCTCGATCTCACGGATTTCACCGATCCCGCGAAACTCACCAAGTTCCTGACCCGCTTCACCAGCATGTACGAGATCAACAATCCGACCTCGACCGCGGTGTCGTCCATCAGCGTGCTCTTCGCCAAGCCAGTCACGTCGGGCATCTCCACCGACCTGATGATGGCCATGCAGAAACTGAAGTTCTGATCATGCAGGATAGTCTCTACGTCGCCCTTTCCGCGCAGATGGCGCTCGAGCGCCGGCTCGACACGATCGCCGACAATGTCGCCAACGCCAACACCGTCGGCTTTCGCGCCACCGGCGTGAAATTCGAGGACGTGGTGTCTGGCACCGGGCAGAAATCGGTGTCCTTCGCCTCGTCCGGCAAGACCTATCTCTCCGGCGCCCATGGTTCCCTGAGCGAGACCGGCAACCCGTTCGATTTCGCCATCCAGGGCGACGCCTGGTTCGCCATCGACACGCCGGCCGGCACCGTCATGACCCGCGACGGCCGCTTCTCGATGAACGAGAATGGCGAGTTGATGTCGCTCGAAGGCCATCCGGTGCTCGACGCCGGCGGCGCACCGATCCAGCTCGACCCCCGCAACGGCCCGCCCAAGGCCGGCGCCGACGGCTCGCTGCGCCAGAACGACCAGCTTGTCGGCTCGATCGGTCTCTACAATTTCGATCCCGGCCAGAATTTCGTGCGCTACGGCAATTCCGGCATCGTGCCTTCGCGCACGCCTGAGCCGGTCACCGATCGCTCCGATGTCGGCATCGCCCAGGGTTTCGTCGAGGAATCCAACGTCAATCCGGTGATGGAGATGACGCGGCTGATCATGGTCCAGCGCGCCTTCGAGAACACCGCTGCCCTGATGCGGCAGACGGATTCCTCCACCGACGAGGCGATCAAGACGCTCGGCTCGAAGTCGTAGCATGTCGCTTGACCGGTCTTCCATCCGCGCACCCGAAATCCAGCTCCAGCCTGCGCCGGAGGACCGGTTGGCCGCGTTGGAACGGGTTGTCAGGCGCTTCAGCAACACCGATGGGCTGGTCAAGCGTGGCGGACTCGTCACCGAAGTCACGCCGACGCATTACAAGGTGCGCGGACTTTCCGATTTCGCCAGGCTGGGCGATATGGTCGAACAGCGCGGCCAGACCGGCGCGCGCCGCGGCGAGATCGTCAAGATCAGCCGCGACGAGGTCGTCGTCGCTCCCTTCGAGCGCAGCGCCGATGCCGGCATCGGCGACGCCGTATTCCGCAGGGGACCGCTCGCGGTGGCGCCGCACGGCTCATGGCGGGGCCGCACCATCGACGCGCTCACCCGGGCGATCGATGGCGGCCCGCCGCTGATCAGGGGCGACGACCTGTCGGGCAGTTCCACGACACCCGGTGCCATGGCCCGGCAGCGCGTCGGCACCGCCTTCATGACCGGCGTCAGGGTCATCGACATCTTCACGCCGCTGTGCTTCGGCCAGCGCATGGGCGTCTTTGCCGGTTCGGGCGTCGGCAAGTCGACGCTGCTCGCCATGCTCGCCAGCGCCGACGCGTTCGACACCGTCGTCGTGGCGCTGATCGGCGAGCGCGGCCGCGAAGTCCGCGAATTCCTCGAGGACACGATAGGCGACAGCATGGCCAAGACCGTGGCCGTCGTTGCCACCAGCGACGAGAGCGCCATGATGCGCCGGCGCGCACCCGACACCGCCATGCGCGTCGCCGAGCACTTTCGCGACCAGGGCCACCGTGTGCTTCTGGTGCTGGATTCGATCACCCGCTTCGCCCATGCCTTGCGTGAGGTGGCGACGGGAACCGGCGAGCCGCCGGTCGCGCGCGGCTATCCCGCCTCGGTGTTCACCGAACTGCCCAAGCTGCTCGAGCGCGCCGGGCCGGGGGCTGAAGGCAAGGGCTCGATCACCGCCATCATTTCCGTGCTGGTCGACGGCGACGACCACAACGATCCGGTCGCCGATTCTGTGCGCGGCATCCTCGACGGCCATGTCGTACTCGACCGCGCGATCGCCGAACAGGGCCGCTATCCGCCGGTTAATCCGCTGTCGTCCATATCGCGCCTGGCCGGCAAGGCCTGGAGCGTCGAACAGCGCGCTTTGGTGACGCGGCTGAAGTCGATGAT
>NZ_JBFUGJ010000253.1:0-8794 GCF_056402975.1 Mesorhizobium sp. P3_A9
GAACAGGATGGTGCGCTTGAGGTCGCGCCAGAGCTGCAGCAGCCATTGCTGCATGCCAAGGCGGGTCTGCGCGTCGAGCGCGCCGAACGGCTCGTCGAGCAGCATCACCTGGCGGCCGGCGACGATGGTGCGCATCATGGCGACGCGCTGGCGCATGCCGCCCGACAGCGCGTGCGGATAGTGGTTGAGGAAGTCGGCAAGACCGTAGCGGCTGGCAAGCTCGGCTGCCTCGGCGCGGTCCCGCGCGGTGGCGCCTCGCGTCAGCGACGCGGCCAGCGTGATGTTGCCGAGCACGGTTCGCCACGGCAGCATCAAATCCTTCTGCAGCATGTAGCCGACCTGGCCCGGCCGGTTGGAGACATCCTGGCCGTCGAGCACGATCTTGCCGGACGTCGCCTTGAGCAGGCCCGAGACGACATTGAACAGCGTGCTCTTGCCGCAGCCGGAGGCGCCGAGGATGCAGACGAATTCCCCATCGGCAATGTCGAGGCTGACATCGCTGAGCGCAACGACGGACCCGAAACGGACGTTGAGGTTCTCGATCGACAGTTTGGTCGGAGCGGATTGCTGCGATCCGGCAGTGCTGCGTGACTCCAGCGTTTCCGGCATTCAGCAATCCTCGCGAAGCAGGCAGGCTCGAAAACGCATAGGTCCTCCATCCGGCGTCACTCAGGTCTGCACCGAGCAGACTTGCTCATCGCCAGAAAACAGCGTTTAACTAACGAAGGTAAACGTTTACCTAGATGGTTTCCGGCCTGTTGTCAAATCGACGGCAAAGGCTGTGGATGACGCGACCTGTTTGTCGGGGCAGCGATCCGTGCTAGTCGCGTGGCGATGGTCGATGGCGGCTGGAGACAGGCCATTGTTCGTCGAGTGGCGAGGGAATGTGGCAACAACGATCAAAGATATTGCCCGGCGGGCTGGCGTGACGGCGGCAACCGTTTCAAAGGTCCTCAACCGGAAGGACCAGTCCATCGGCGAGCAGACCCGCGAAAAGATCTGGTCACTGGTCAAGGAGCTCAACTACACGCCGAACTCGATTGCCCGCTCGCTGATCACGCGCAGCTCGCGCGTCATCGGCGTCATCGTGCCCGATATTCTCAACGCCTATTTCACCGAACTGGTGCGTGCCTGCGACCAGGCCGCGCGCGAGCGCGGCTATTCGACGATCCTGTGCAATTCAGACTCCGATCCTGAAAAGGAGGCGGCACATCTGACCTTCCTCGCCAGCCACGGCGTCGATGGTATCGTGCTGGCCGCAAGCGATCTCATTCCGGAAGCCGGCCTTCTGGAGCGGCTCAGGATTCCGGTGGTCTCGATGGACCGGGAAATTCCCGACCTCGATTGCCTCGCCGCGCGCATCGATACGGATTACGAGCAGGGCGCTTTCCTGTCGGCGCGCCATCTGATCGAGGCGGGACACACGCGCATAGCCTTTGTCAGCGGCAATCCCCTGGCCTCGAACACCCAAATCAGGCGGGCAGGATTCGAGCGGGCGCACCGCGAGGCCGGGCTGCCGATCGATCCCGATCTGATCGAGTGCGGCGCCTTCAACCATCGGTTTGGACTGGTGGCCACGCGCACGCTGCTCGACCGCACACACTTCTCGGCGATGTGCTGCATGAGCGACATGCTGGCGATGGGAGCGACGGTCGCGTTGCGAGAACGGGGCTTGAGCGTTCCCGAAGACTGTGCCGTGATGGGTTTTGACAACATCTACATCGCGCCGCTGCTGGTGCGGCCGCTGTCGACGATCGAACGGCGCATTTCCGAAGCCGGCGCTCTGGCGATCGGCGCGTTGATCGATTTTCTCGACGACCGCACGCATCCGCGCCGGATGGTGCTGATGGAGCCGACGGTGATTTTGCGCGAGACAGCGTAATCAGGTTGACCGGCTGCTCGTGTCGGCCATCAATGCTGCGATTTGATTTTTTGCCATTCCTGAGTGCGTTCACGACGGGCCTCCCAGAAAAGAAAATTATCGAAGACAAAGCTGTCTTCCTCCGGGAAGTTCTGTCTGATCTCTTGAATTTTCCCGCCGTCGCGCAGGCGGCGAACGATATCCAGCCCCCGGGTCGCACGCCTTAGGCTGGACTCGTTGAGGAAGTCATTGCTGAGGGGATTGCGGAATTTGGGTTCGAAGCCGCCTGCACCGGACTCAACCAGCCGGGAAAACGGTTCGAATGTTTCGGCGGATGTCTGGATTGCCCACCGCATGGTCGTCACTCGGACGTACAGATCGAGGTCCAGAAGACATTTCGCCAGGGCGTCGGCAATCGTGTCGTCGTAGCATCCGGAACTTCTCACGTAGTCGACGAAAGCGCGCCGACAGTTGGAAAGCACGTCATCGGCCAGCTCTATCGCCGGACCCTTCAATCCGTCTATCCCGCCCACTTCGCCGAGGTAGTAGGCGCCAAGAAGCCGCTCACCGGATTTTTCAGATCGCAGCAGGTCGACGAGAAACTCCAGATCGGATCCTCGTCTCCATCTCTCGATGAGCTCTTCCCCGAGTCTGTAGTTCAATTCGGCATCGTCGCTGCCGTGGTTCACCTGTTGCATCTCGTGTTTCACCTGTTGCATCAGGATGGCGGTCGGTTCGTTCGATACGTCTCTCTCCATTTTGTTGGTCACCCTCGTTTTACCGGCATTCACCCGGCATCCAATTGCTTCAGCAAATCCAACAGCATCGGGCGCTGCCCAACAAGGATCTTGGCCTCGGCCTCGGGCAGGCTGAACCAGCCGGCCCTGTCGATCTCAGGAAACTCTTTCATCGATCCCGACCGCGGTGGCCATTCCATCATAAAACTGTTGCTCTTGATGGCGGCGACGTCGATCTCGGCCCGTGTCTCGACGGACCAGGCGATGACGATCTTGCCGCCCGGCTGCTTGTAGTCGCCAAGGCGTGCGAAGGGGCCGTCGACCGTGATGCCGAGTTCTTCCCCGGTCTCGCGCTGTGCTGCCGCCAGTTCGTCCTCGTTCTCATCGACGAGGCCTTTCGGGATCGACCAGGCGCCATCGTCCTTCTTCGCCCAGAATGGGCCGCCGGGATGAACCAGCAGCACTCTGAGTTCGCCGTCTTTTCGACGATAAATCAGCAAGCCCGCACTGCGTTTTGCCATGATTGCATGTCCGTTTGTGGCGCTGGTGCGAAGTCGGCCGATTCTGTAGGGATCATGGGCGCCGAATTTGCATCGGGAAATTGCGACGCTATGCTGCATTGCACCTCACCCGCGAGTTGGGCAATCTGATAGCATTGTTTCTGGGGCGGCGTCGAAAATCAGATGGGGCGTCCGGAATGCAACTGGGTCTGATCGGTTACTACAGCGATTTCGTGGTCTATCCCTTGGTGATCGCCCTTTTGGGGTTGGCCGGGCTGATCGAGGCCGGGGAAGAGGGCGCGCCAGAGTGGATCGGCATGGTGCTGATCTGTCTCGGCGTGTGGACATTGATCGAATACGTCCTGCATCGCTTCGTCCTGCATCACGTTCCCTACATCAAGGATTTGCACGACCGTCATCATGTCGAGGAGCGCAGTCCGGTCGGCACGCCGACCTGGCTCAGTCTCGGCGTGCATGCGCTGATCGCACTCCCCATCTGGCTGATATCGGATTTTGCGACCGCCAGCGCGGTCGGCTGCGGGCTGATGCTGGGCTATCTCTGGTACATCAGTGTTCACCACATGATCCACCACTGGCATCCCGCCCATCCCAGCTATCTCTACACGCTCAAGCGCCGCCACGCGGTGCACCACCATTTGGACGACAACGCCAATTTCGGCGTGACGTCGCTGTTGTGGGACCGGGTTTTCGGCACCGCGCGGCTTTGAGAGGCAGTAGGGCAGTAGGGCAGTAGGGCAGTAGGGCAGTAGGGCAGTAGGGCAGTAGGGCAGTAGGACGGCCGTTCAGCGTCGCTTGCCACGGCCGGCGGGTGACTTGCTACCACGCGGGCCGCTCTGCACCGGCGTGTTGTGCTGGTTTTCTTCGGACAGTTTGCGCCAGCGGGCCAGGCGCTCCGGATCGAGCGTGCCGGCCTTGATGGCAGCCTGCACAGCGCAGCCCGGTTCGTGCACATGGGTGCAGTCGCGGAACTTGCACAGCGGTGCCAACTCGGTGATCTCGGCAAACAGCGTGTCGATGCCGTAGCCGACGTCGCTGACCTGCAGCGTGCGCATACCCGGCGTGTCGATCACCCAGCCGCCGCCGGCAATGGCATGCAGCGACCGCGCCGTGGTGGTGTGGCGTCCCTTGGCGTCGTGTTCGCGGATGGCACCGGTCTGCTGCGGCGATTGCTGCGCCGAGCCGGCCAGCGTGTTGACCAGTGTCGATTTGCCGACACCGGAGGAGCCGATCAGCGCCACCGTCTGCCCAATGCCGCACCAGGCGGCGAGTGCTGCCGCGGCATCCGATGTGCGCGGGTTCAGCGTCACCACGGCCAGGCCGCGCTGCAGTGCGGCGGCTTGGCTTTGGTAGGACTCGGCGTCTTCTGCCGTGTCGGCCTTGGTCAGCAGGATSACGGGTGTCGTTCCGGCCTCGTTGGCCAGCGCCAGATAGCGCTCGAGCCGGGCGATGTTGAAGTCGGCATTGCAGGAGGTGACGATGAACAGCGTGTCGACATTGGCCGCGGCCAGCTGCGGCACCCGGCCACCCTGGGTGCGGCGCTCCAGCACCGTCTTGCGGGTCAGGCGACGCTTCACAAGCTGRTCATGCGGCTCGACCAGCACCCAGTCGCCGACGGCGTAGTCGCCGGTGGTGGCCTGTGGCGGCAGCGTCAGGTCGGTTTGTCCCGTCTGGGACAGGCCGCTCAGCCGATCTCGATGGACCATGGCGATGCGCGTTGGGATGAGGCTTGCCTCGTCCGGTTCAAGCTGATCGGCAAAGAAATCCGACCAGCCAAGGCTGGCAAGGGATAGTGACRGGGCGGGGGAAGAGGCCGTCAAGGCTTCGACCAAGGGTACGGCGTCGCAGGCATCGGACAGTATCCCCGGCAAGATGGGAGAGGCGCGGGACCTCTCGGGATGGGCAATCCGCCCAAGCCGCTGTATGGGCGGCATGGCGGGATTTGGCAAGCATTTGCGGCTGCGTGCTCCGAATGGGGTTTTGATTGGGGGCTTCTTCCGACCGCCGGGTCGTTCCTTCAGTCGTGGTGGCGCGACCGTGTCTGCGACGGCAATTCGCCGAAGGTGGTTTTATAGGCTCCGGCGAAGCGGCTGAGATGCCAGATGCCGTAGCGGGCGGCAATGTCGCCGATCGGCTCGCTGGTATCAGCCAATTCCCTGCGCACCGCGTTCAGCCGACACATGGCGAGATAGGTTCGCGGACCGATGCCCACAGTCTCGTGGAACGCGTATTCGAGGGTGCGGCGCGAGACATTCAGCGTGGCTGGCATGCGGGCTATCGCGGCCGGGCGGGCCAGATCGGTTTCGATGATGTCGCGCGCGGCCTGAAAGATGGCTTGCCGCTCGCCGGCTTTCGCCAGGCCCGGCAAACCCTTGCCTTTGCCCGCTGAAAGCAAGGCGGAGATCATGGTCTCGGCGATCACGGCCGCCATGGCTTCGCCATCGCCGTTGGAAGAGCCAGCCTTCCGCGCCAGTGCACGGGTGATCTTCGTCAGCCTTGCTGGCAGGCCAGGCGCCCAAAGCAGCCCTGGCGCGCCAAGAGCGGCATCGCGGCGTTCGCCGGCAAGCGATCGGCCGATCAGGCCGGCGGGCGCGGTCAGCAGGCAGATATGGGTGCCGGCCGGCATCCATATATCGATCTCCGACCCCTGCGGCAGGAACAATATATGGTCATGGTCGAGCGGCGCGCCGCCGAGTTTCGACGGCTCGTTGCCGTCGATGGTAAAGGCAATCCCGGTTTCGCCGAGCGGCACCGACCCCCGCGACTCGATGGTCTGGCTGGTGCGCTCGATGTATATGCCGCAGCACGGCGCCAGATCGATGGTGACGAAACGTCCCCTGAACCGGCCCCGGCTGAACTGGCGGTAGGCCTGATCGAAACCCTTCAATTCGGCAGCCTGGGCGTCGATGTCCTCGAACAGCCGGGTCCGGATGAAGGAATTTTTGGCCACCTCCGCCAACGCCATGCGGACGTTTCCTTTGCGCAAAACGGATAACGATCCTCGGCGCTGCCGCGCTAGCCTGTCAAGCGGTTGGACAACCGCGACGCAATTTCAAAAACAGGCGGCCGGGCGAGGGTGGCCGAAACCCGCCAATGGAGAGATCGATGAAATTCCTGATGCGCGCCCGTCTGGCGCTGGTGCTGCTCATGCTGTGGCCCGCTTCCTCGCAGGCCCTGGACAAATGGCAGGAATTGCCGGAGCCGGCACCGATGCCCGCCGCCGTCACGAGCGGCAAGGCGCCGGTCAACGGCATCCTGATGTACTACGCCGTCTATGGCACGTCGGGCTCGCCAATCCTGATGATCCATGGCGGCCTCGGCTATGCCGATGTGTTCTCCTCGCAAGTGGCTGACCTGATGAAGGATCACGTCGTCATCGTTGCCGACAGCCGGGGCCATCGCCGCTCGACGCGCACGGCCGATCCCTACAGCTATGAATTGATGGCGTCCGACTACCTGGCCCTGCTCGACTATCTCAAGGTCGACAAGGTCAATCTCGTYGGCTGGAGCGATGGCGGCATCATCGGCCTGATCATCGCCATCAACCACCCTGAGCGGCTGATCAAGCTGTTCGCCAATGCCGCCAATGCCACCACCGACGGGCTGATCCCGACCGTGATGGACAACAAGACCTTCGGCGCCTACATCGAACGCTGCGGCAAGGTCTATGAGAAAATCTCTCCGACGCCGACACAATACAACGCCTTCCTCGAACAGATCGGCGCGATGTGGGCCACCCAGCCGCATCTGACGACGGACGATTTGAAGAAGATCACCACGCCGACCGAGATCGTCGTCGGCGAGCATGATGAAGGCATCAAGCCGGAGCACAGCAAATACCTGGCCGACACCATACCGGGCGCGAAACTGGTCATCCTGAGGGGCTTGAGCCATTTTTCGATGCTGCAGGACCCGCCTGTCTACACAAAGGCTATTCGCGACTTCATCGACTAGAGCATTTCACCGTTTAACGGAAACGGCGAACCGCTCTAACTCTTTGTTTTTGAAGCAATTCCGGACAGAAAACCGTTCGCACTTTTCCTGGAATTGCTCTAGGGATGCTGGCCGCGCGATATGATCGTGCCCGGCCAGCCGTGCCCGTCAAAGCTCCTTCTCAGCCAGCTCCCTGAATTCGTCGGGCACGGAGCGCGCCGCTTCCAGCGTCACCGTGCCGTAGCCGACGGCCTGTTTGCCGAAGCGTTCGCGGATCTTGTCGATGGCGCGGTCGGCGCCGAAGCGGGCGAGACCTTTTTTGCTGCCCGGCCGGCGCTTCTCGTCGGCGAGGCCGAGCGGCAGGTCGAGTTGCAGCTCGGTGCTCTCCTCCAGATGCGAAACGGAGATCGCCAGCAGCGAGATCGTCTTTTCGCGTGGATGGTCGGCGAGCACGCCACTTACCAGGTCCTGCGCGATTTCGGCCAGCATGGTGGTCGCCGAGATCGGCTGGTCCAGCGTGATCGATCGGGTGACGGCGCTGAGATCGGCAAAGCGCACGCGCACCGTCACCGTGCGGCCGGGCCGCGCCTTGGCGCGCAGACGGCTGGCGACACGGTCGGCCAGATGCAGCAGCGTCGGCACGACGACATCAGCCACGGCCGGCTTGCGGCCAAGCGCCGATTGCGCACCGGCCGAGTGCGCGCGGCGCTTGGTCTCCAGTTTTCTCGGGTCGCGGTTCCATGACAGGGCGGCGAGCTTTTCGCCGGCGGCGGGACCAAGCAGCCTGGTCAACGCGCCGCTATGGGTCCTCGCCAGCTSGCCGATKGTCTCGACGCCGATTTCGGCCAGCCGYGCCYTSGTCGCCGGGCCGACRCCCCACATCAGGCCGACCGGCAAATCGTGCAGGAAGGCCAGTTCGGTGCCGGGCTCGACGACCACCAGCCCGTCGGGCTTGGCCACCTGCGAGGCGATCTTGGCAAGGTGTTTGGTGCGCGCCACGCCGATCGAGATCGGCAGGCCGAGTTCGGCCCGCACGCGGCAGCGGATCGCCGTGGCGATCTCTTGCGGTTGCCCGAACAGATGCGTGCAGCCGGCGACGTCGGCAAAGGCCTCGTCGATGGAAATGCGCTCGACCACCGGCGTGAAATCGTCGAGCATCTTGATCGCCGCGTCGCCCAGCCGCTGGTAGTGGCTGAAGTTGCCGCCGACGAAGATCAGCTGCGGGCAAAGCTCGCGTGCCTTGCGCCCCGGCATGCCGCCACGCACGCCAAAGGCACGCGCTTCATAGGAGGCAGCGAGCACCACGCCGCCGCCGACCGCGATCGGCTTGCCGCGCAGCGACGGATCGAGCAATTGCTCGACCGAGGCATAGAATGCGTCGAGATCGGCATGCAGGATGGTCGCTGTGGTTTCCAACCGGCCGCATATCCGAGGTTGCTGATGGACAAGAACGAATAGGGAACAAAAGGGGACAATTGTCAAGCGGAACTGTGGAAAGCTCCACTTTTCCCCACAAGGGGACTGTTGCGTAATTCGGTGGTTGTGATTCTCTGAGATTGACGCTCGGAGGGAATCACGATGGCAGTGAAGCAGACGGGTCAGTTGAGCTTGGCGGAAGCCTTTCTGGGCGGCAAGTTGGCAGGCGGTTCTTCGCCACTCGATCGATTGTCAGGTCTGGTGAAGTGGKACCGCTTCGAGAAGCTACTCAACCCGCTGCGCGATGGTGGACCGGGTCGGGCTGCCTG
>NZ_JBFUGJ010000254.1:0-8776 GCF_056402975.1 Mesorhizobium sp. P3_A9
GAGCGCGCTGGGAGCGCGCTGGGGTATTTTCCCAGTGCTCATATTTTTATTTACTCCGGAATAAGGACACAACCATGGTTTCCACAAGAAGCTCAAGGGCGAAGACCGTCGCGGTCAATCCGGTCATCAAGCCAATCGCCATCCATGCCATTGCCGTTGGCCCCAACGGCCAGCCGATGATCGTCAAGTCGGCACGGCTGACCATTAGAAGCGATGAGGCGGCAAGGCGAACGATCTCCGATACCGATGGCACGGTGAGGCGGGCCAGGCAGGTTGCCGAGACCAACCGTCTGATCTGATCGCTTTCGCGGCGACGGAAAAGCCGCAGAACCACGCCGAGACTTGAACCTGACGCGCCAATGGCCTAGATCGCGGCAGGCGGACAAACACGGCAGGTTTCCCATTAACAGAGATCAGAGACGAGCGGCGGGTGCGGGAGCCAGGTCTGGCGCAGGCGGACAGCCGCCGCTGGGCCTCGACCAGTATGTGCAGCAGGCCCTGCAATTGCACCAGGCCGGGCGCCGGCAAGAGGCTGAGGCAATCTACCGGCAGGTGCTGACGCGCCAGCCCAAACACGCGGCCGCGGCGCATTTCCTGGGGCTGCTGCTGCACCAGACCGGGCGYAGCGAAGAAGGGCTGGATCTCATCGAACAGTCGGTGGGCGTGCAGCCGACGAATCCCGATTTCCTCAACAATTTCGGCACGGTGATGCGCGACCTCGGCCGCGTCGCTGCGGCAATCGACTTCTTCCGTGGCGCGGTGGATTTGCGGCCGGAGCAACTCGCCGCGCGCGACAATCTTGGCTCGTCGCTGAAGCAGCTCGGCCGGTTCGAGGAGGCCGAAGAGATCTATCGCGGCACGGTCGCACGCAATCCATTTCATGTGCGCGCCCGCATCGGACTTGCCGAAACCCTGCAGGAAGCCGGACGGCTGGATGAGGCGCTGGCGGTTTTTCACGAGTCGCTGGCCATCCGCCCCAAGGATGCCGATCTGCTGCACGGGCTCGGCGTCGGGCTGATGGAAAAAGGGAAGCTCGACGATGCGGCCGATCTTTTCCGGCAGGCGCTGGCGGTGAACCCCGGCATGGCCACGGCCTGGCTGATGCTGACGCAGGTCAAGCGCCAAAAGGAGCGCGATGCCGAATTGGCCGGTATGGAAGCCCAGCATGCCAAGGCGCCGCAGGGCAGCCTGGCACGCATGCAGCTGTCCTTCGGCCTCGGCAAGGCCAATGATGATTTGAAAGACTATAACAGGGCCTTCGACTATTTCACCGAAGGCAATGCCATTCGCCGCAAGGGGATCAACTATGATCCTGTCAAGACGCGCGCGGAATTTGAGGCGATGAAGACGGTTTTCGATACCAGCTTCTTCGAAAGGCACAGGCCGAGCTCGATCACCGATGACGCGCCGATCTTCGTCGTCGGCATGCCGCGTTCGGGCACGACGCTGGTCGAGCAGATCATCGCCAGCCATCCCAAAGTCTATGGCGCGGGCGAGCTCAGCATCCTGAAGAAAGCGGTCGGCAAGCAATTCCCGGCGACCATGCCGGGGGGCTTTCCCTGGGGCGTGTCGGATACGGACGATGCGGATTTTGCCGAGGCAGGCCAGGCCTATCTCGACATGCTGCATGCCCGCTATCCGCATATCGGCCACGTGACCGACAAGATGCCGGGCAACTTCATGCTTGTCGGCTTCATCCACATGATGATGCCGAAGGCCAGGATTATCCACGTCGCCCGCGATGCGGCGGCAACCTGCCTGTCGATCTACAAGGTGCATTTCCGCGGCGACAGCCACCGCTACGGCTATGACCTCGACGAACTCGCCGACTTCCACAATCTCTACACCGACATCATGGCGCATTGGCACAGCGTGCTGCCCGGCGTCGTTCACGATGTTCGCTACGAGGATTTCGTCGCCGATCAGGAAGGGCAGAGCCGGGCGCTCATCGACTATCTCGGCCTGCCATGGGACGATGCCGTGCTGTCCTTCCACGAGACCGACCGKCCSGTGCGCACGGCGTCCGCCGCGCAGGTGCGCCAGCCGATGTATCAAGGCTCGGTCGATTTGTGGAAACGCTATGGAGACCGGCTGAAGCCGCTGCTCGACAAGCTAGGCTGAACTGTCAGGCCGATGCCCTGCGCTGGATCAGGATGACGTTGGTTGAACCGCCGTCTTGATCTTTTTGGGTGAAATGCATTAGATCATTTCACCGTTTCACGGAAACGGCGAACTGCTCTAACTCTTTGTTTTGACGCAATTCCGGACGGAAAACCGCAAACACTTTTCCTGGAATTGCTGTAGCCGGCCTACGGCTCGTAGCGCAGGAAAACGTTGCCGTTGCCGAAGGCCTGCGACCGGGCCAGCTTGACGCTAAGCCGGTTGCCGATGCCTTCGAACATCGTCCTGCCGGCGCCAAGCATGATCGGGACGATGACGAACTGGTATTCGTCGATCAAATTCTCCTCGGCCAATTGAGCGACGAGGTTGCCGCTTCCCAGGATGGTCATGTGATTGCCTGGCTGCTGCTTCAATTCCCGAAGCTTCGCGGCCGGTCCGCTTTTGACCAACTCGGTGTTGTTCCAACTCGCCGTGTCGAGCGTGCGGGAGAACACCACCTTCGGCATGGCGTTCATGCGTTCGGCCACCACCGGTGCGATCTGGGCCGCCATCGGCGTCGGCCAGAACTGGATCATCAGGTCGTAGGTAACGCGGCCCAGCACCAGCATGCCGCCGCCCTTGGCATTGTCGGCGACGAAGGCGTTCCATTCCGGATCCTGGCTGTGCGCCCAGTCCATGGCGCCGTGCCCGTCGGTAAAGTAGCCGTCGAGCGATATGCTGTTGAATACGATCAGCTTGCGCATAAGTCGGTCCTGCCTTGAGAAATGAAGAAGAGTTTCTGGTCTCGCCATTGGCGCTGGTACGCGGCAGCCGGCGACTAAAGCTCTATGAAGGGCTGGAAGCCGCCGAAGATCATGCGCTTCATATCGAAGGGCATGGGGCCCAAGTCGGGTGTCAAACGCGGGTCGGCCATCACCTTGGCCATCACCGTGTCGCGGCTTTGCCTGGATTCATAGACCGCCCAGGCGAAGACGACGATCTCGTCGTCTTTTGCCTGAACGGCCCGCGGAAACGAGGTCAACTCGCCATAGGGCACGTCGTCGCCGATACATTCGACATAGGCGAGCGCGCCGTGTTCCATCCATATTGGGCCTGCGAGGTTGGCCAGCTTCTTGTAGTCATCGAGTTTGGCCTTTGGCACGGCAAGCACGAAACCATCGACATAGGACATGCTGGAACTCCTTTGCTGAAACGAGCGCCGGGTCGGCGGGGATACGACCCGGCGCGGTGAGCGCGCCAGCCTGCAGGCGACGCTGCCCACTAGGAAACTCATTTCACCGGCGCGTTCATCGCCCAGGCGATGCCGAAGGGATCACGCAGCTGGCCCCAGCGGTCGCCCCAGAACATCACCTGCAACGGCACCACTTCCTCGCAGCCAGCTTCGATGGCGCGCTTCCACCAGGTTTCGATCGTGTCGTCCTGGAGATGCAGCTGCAGCGTATAGCCCTGCGCATCCTTGTGCGGGTGACCGTGTTCGGGAAAGGCATCGCCCAGCATCAGCGTCGAGCCGTTGATGTGGAGATGGACATGCATGGTGCGGCCTTTTTCATCCGCCGGATAGGCAAAGACCTGCTCCGCGCCGAAGGCCTTCTTGTAGAATTCGGCAGCCTTGAAGGCGCCGTCCACCTGCAGATAAGGGGTCAATCCACCGAGCACTTCTGCCCTGGGCTGAACGGGTGTCTGGTCAGTCATGTCTTGCTCCTCTTTGCGTTTGCTTGGCCTTGCGAACCACAGGACGAACGAGGTACCGGCAATCCTACATGGGTCGCGAAATTTTTTGCTGGCCGGCCTCGGACAGGCCGTGCGAGTGGCGGTTTGAACGCAAGGCGTGAAACGAACTTGCGCCGGCGGCCCCCAATCAGAGCGCAATTCTCGCAGCGCGCAGGCTAGAACGGGCGGATCGCGCGGCTTCCTCAACCCCTGGGACGATAATGATCCTCTATTATCAGACCCACTCACCCTTCGCGCGCAAGGCGCTCGCCTTCGCGCATGAGGTCGGCATTGCCGATCGGCTCGAGGTCATTCATCACGAGACCAGTCCGACCTTGCGTAACGCTCGTGTCTACGCCGAAAACCCGCTCGGCAAAGTGCCGGTGCTGCTACGGCCCGGCGCATCGGCGATCTTCGATTCCGATGTCATCTGCGCCTATCTCGACACGCTGCATGACGGCCGCAAGCTCTTGCCGCAAGACGGCGAGGCGCGCTGGCAGGCATTGCGGCTGCAGTCGGTCGCACAAGGGTTGGCGCAGACGGGCATCGCTATGCGCTGGGAGACGGAAAGGCGGCCCGARCGGCTGCGCTATGACGCTCTTGCCGACCGTTACCGCGACAAGATCGAAGCGAGCTACGACTGGATTGAAAGCACCCTGGACGACGATGCGCCGGTCCATGTCGGCCATATAGCGCTCGCCACCACGCTGTCCTGGATGGCGTTCCGCAACCTTCCGCCTTTTCGGTCGCGGGCGCGGCTGACGCACTGGTTCGAGGCTTTCGAAAAGCGCGCGTCGATGCAGGCGACACCGCTTTCCGGCGACACGCACGATTGAGAAATGGTCGCCCCGTGGCGGCCTGCATCGATATTTTCCGACCGCATGGTCAGGGCGCCCTGCGGATCCGCGGATCGTTTTGCGCGTCGATGACGATTTCCGGCCAGCCGATATCCTTGCGCAGTTCGATCGGCAGGGACAGCAGCTCGCGTTCGCTGCGGTGGCGGGCGCGGTTCTGTGCGTAACGGCTGGCAACGCGACCCAGGGATGACAGAATGGACATGATGCTTTCTCCTCAGATGAAGCCGGCATCATCGTGTCGGCATCCCAAGGACGAGGCAGGTCCAGGCGATCCGACAGGTCGTTGGAATTTTTGTTACGACACCGGATTCATTCCAGAACGGGCCTAGGCAACCTTGAGCGTCGGAATAGCTGAAACATCAACTTCACGCTCGGCGTGCCAGGCGTCGAAAGCCGCCTGCATCCGAAGCCAGATCGCAGCGCCGTCGCCGAACAGCTTCCCAAGGCGGGCGGCGACTGCCGGCGAAACCGGCTTCTTTTCGCGGATGATGTCATAGAGCTGCTGCCGGGAGATTCCGAGCAGATTTGCAATTTCCACCTTGGTCTTTCCAGTTGCCGGGATGATGTCCTCAAGCAGCGCTCCCGGGTGGGAGGGACAACGCTCGATCGGACGCGTCGGCTCGTGCACATTCATAAGTCGAACTTCTCCAATCTGGCCGCCTCAGTGATATTGCTCGAAATCGACACGGGCGGCGTCCGTACCGTCGAATTCAAATGTGATGCACCACGGACCATTGACATGGACCGTGTAGCGGATGGGATCGAAACCTTTCAGCGGGTGGAAGTCGAAGCCGGGAAGGTTCATCTCCTCCGGCTTCTCTGAAGCTTCCAGTCGGTCAAGCCGGACAAGAATGCGCTTGTGCATCTTGGCGTCGATCTTGCCGGTTTTTCCGGTTTGAAAGAGGTCCGACAGCGCCTTGTTCTTGAAGGACTTGATCATGGATACATGTAAACAGATTGCTTACATAAATCAAGGGATGTAAGCAAATAATTTACAGACAAGGAAACCGGGTCTCAGCAACCCGTCGCCGCTCAGCCACCCGCCTCAGCCACCTCGCGGAAAAAGCCCTCCGGATCTTCGACCTCGGTCAGTTTCCGCTTGTCGATCAGCCAGAAGCGGTTGCCGATGGCGCGGATGAAGGAGCGGTCGTGCGAGGCGAGCACGCAGCTTGCCTGGTGCTTCAGCAATTCCTCCTCCAGCGCCTCCTGGCCGTCGATGTCGAGATGGTTGGTCGGCTCGTCGAGCAGGTAGAAGTTGGGATTGGCGAGCCTCAGCGCCAGCATCATCAGCCGCGCCTTCTGGCCGCCGGACAGCACGCCGATCTTTTTCTCCTGCATCTCGATGACCACGCCGGCGCCGGCAAGCAGCGAGCGGGCGCGCTGCTCGCCGACATCGTAGCGGCGCGACACCATCGCCAGCGGCGTGTCGTCGCCGCTGATGCCCGACAGCGCCTGGTCGCTGTAGCCGAGCACCGTCGACGGCGTCACCTTCACATTCGGTACCGTGTCGGGTTCGGCGATAGCGTTGCGGATCAGGGTGACGAAGCGCGACTTGCCGACGCCGTTGCGGCCGAGCAGCACGATGCGGTCGCCCTGGCAGATGTGGCGCTTGCCGGTCCTGAACAAAAGCGTGCCGTCGGGCGTTTCGACCGCCGCGTCGTCGAGCGTGATCAGCACCTTGGCGTGGGTGCCGCGGTTGGCGAGCTTGATCGCGCCGGCCGACTTCTCGCGATGCGCCGGGTTCGCCGCGTCTTCCAGTTTCTCCGCGCGTTCCCTGAGCTGCTTGGTCTTGACGGTGAGCAGGTCGCTGCCGGAGTTGATGCCGATGTTGTTGAGCTTGGCGGCTTGCTTTCGCAGCTGCTGGGCGACCTTCATGTCGCGCTCGAACTTGCGCGCCGTCGAGGCGTCGACGTCGTCGAGCGCCTGCCTGGCGCGGGAGTAGGGCAGCGCAAACACCGGCGACTGTTCCGGGCGCAGGAACAGCGTGCGGTTGGTGGCGGCGTCGAGGAAGGCACGGTCGTGGCTGGCGATGACGACAGGCACCTCGCGCGGCAGCGCGTTCAGCCAGCTTTCCAGYTGGCTGATSCKGGCRAGRTCGAGRTGGTTGGTCGGYTCGTCGAGCAGCAGCACRTCSGGATCRGTGACCCAGRCGCGSGCGATCAGCGCCAGCCTTTGCCARCCGCCRCTCARSGCCCGCATYKSYCGTTCGCGCATCGSCTCSGGCACRTCGAGCGAATCCAGCACCACGTCGACGCGCCACGTCTCGCTGTCGGCCTGCTCGGCCGGCAAGGCGTCGGCCACGACCTGATAAAAGCTGCGGCCGAGCAGGGCAGGTGCAATGGACTGTTCGACATGGCCAACGCGCAGGCCGCGCGTGCGGGTGATGTCGCCGGAGGTCGGCTCCATCTCGCCGGTCAGGCATTTGAGCAAGGTCGACTTGCCACGGCCATTGGCTGCAACGATGCCGAGCCGGTCGCCGCTGCCGATGGTGAGGTCGAGATTGGCGAAGAGCGGCGCACTCATGGTGACGCCGAGGTTTTTGAGGCTGATCAGGGCCATTTGGATTTCTCTGGTCTTGCCGGAAGCAACTCCGGATGCACTTTGACGGTGCGCGTGCTGGCCATCAGAACAGGCGTCGCGGCACCACGAAGGGCAGACCAAAAAATCGAAGCGGGAAAAACCCGGACCGTCCCTGGTCAGCCCTGCAAGCTGGCTCGCAGGGCAGAAATCGGGCCACGCTGACGATGGTGACGATGAAACGGCAACACGTGAGCCCTCCTTTCAAGACGTTCGAGTGTTGGGGAGCGATTACACCAAAGGCGGGGTTGGTGGCAAGTAGGCGGCTGAATCCGTGCCTTAGCCTCGCCTGATGCCTTCGGCCCAAGCCACCAGGTCGTCCTCGCTGCTGCGCAGCCGTTTCATCACCCGTTGTATAGGCCAGCAGATCATGCCGCTTGCAACTTCGAGGGCTGCATTGATTTCCCCTTCGGGATCGTTGTCATCCGTCTGCCAATGCCCACCAAGTTCCTTGCGGAGCACCTCGCCGCAATAGCATCCCAACGCAAACAGGCGTGGCCCGATATCTTGTGCCAGCAAACCGCCGGAGACGGGCACTCCATCCTTGATCTGCTCGCGAAAGAACCGTTCTACCTCCGCTATGCTTTTGGAGGCGAAGTCCGCGCCATAGCCGGAACTCTGCAATGCGTTGGCTATCCACTGCGCGGCGATCGGAATGTCGTCCTGCAAGCGCCGCGGCGTGCTCGTTGTCTGGGATGTCGCGCGGGACGGCAGTAAGGCCGCGGCGACCGCGGCGAGAACTCCAAAGAAACGGCGGGTCATCATCTGTAGCCACCATGCGATGGTTCGAAGACACATGCGATGGTGAGAAGATACATGCGGGGCTCGCGGAGCGCCACTGTGGAGGCTATGGCAAGGGCCGTCGACTGTCACACGGGCCTCAAGTGGCCTCAGCTTACTCCTTGTTCAGATCCAGCAGGAAGTGCCCGAACACTGTGTTTTTGCAAAGATCGACAACGATCACGAGAAGGGCGTTAAACTTGCCGGTGCCAATCAAAACTTGATCGAACCGGTTTTGAGCATCCCTGTAGACATAGTGGACGTCGTTCAAATAGGGCAGGCCGATCTCATCGAGATTCAGCGCTTCGACATACGGCCATATGTCCACGGCAGCCTCTGCCGTGGCGGTGACGCTCGTCATAGGCTCGGCGAAGCAAGCCTTGAACTCGTCTTCCTGAAGTCTGCGAGTGAGGATCATCGCGCATTCTAGTGGCTGACGTCGAAAGTTCGCAACGGTGGTGCAGACGGGTACTTCCCTTCTCCCCTTGTGGGACTGTTGCGTAATTCGCTGGTTGTGATTCTCTGAGATTGACGCTCGGAGGGAATCACGATGGCAGTGAAGCAGACGGGTCAGTTGAGCTTGGCGGAAGCCTTTCTGGGCGGCAAGTTGGCAGGCGGTTCTTCGCCACTCGATCGATTGTCAGGTCTGGTGAAGTGGTACCGCTTCGAGAAGCTACTCAACCCGCTGCGCGATGGTGGACCGGGTCGGGCTGCCTGGCCACCGTTGGTCC
>NZ_JBFUGJ010000255.1:0-8775 GCF_056402975.1 Mesorhizobium sp. P3_A9
ACCGTATGTAGTCCGTCTGAGCTGAAAGGTTGCCGTGGAAATTTAATGACGCTCCGGCCAAGATCATGCCGCGGCTGCATCAAGGGCCGATGCTGAATCTCGGGTTGCCTTATAAACTCCCAAGCACGGCCCCAGTGGCGCTTTTTTGTTAAGCCTCGCGCAATACTTGCGATCTATGCTGCTGCCAGATTGTCGAGGATAAAATGAAGCGCAGGCCGATATTACTCTTCGCTTTTCCAGCTTTCATCCTGATGATTCTGGCGTGCGAGCGAATAGCGACCATGCTGCTCGGAGCCTATCCCGCCAGCCCTGCCATGTGGAGGGTCTGGCTTGAACTTCGCCCCCTGTCGGCGATGTTTTGGCAACAGATCAACCTGGATCTCGGCGGTTCAATGGCCCTGGATGCCGTCATCCTGGTTGCGGCGGCAATGGTGTGTTGGAGCGCATGCCGCATGAAGCGGGCGACCGCCTTCTTCCTGGCCAACCACGTTGCCCTGCTATTCGCCGGGCTCATGATCGCTTCCAGCAGTCATTCGGAGACGGCGAGCACGCTCGCGGCAATTCCGATGTCCAACGGCCTCCAGTTCGCTCTGAAGATCGATTTTACCTGGCAGAACAGCCTGGTGCTTGTTCTGGGTCTCGCGGCCTGCGCGTACTGTCATGTCACGTTCCTTCGCGAAACGCGGCTGCGCGGAGAGTCCCTGGCCTTGCGCCTCATGGCTTTGGGACGGGATATGTAGTCTGGCGCACTGGGCGTTTTGAGAGCGCGCCAATATCCCTGACCGCCGTCCCTTGAAAGCTGTGAGGCTCGGCGCCGGCCAGCTTCACCCGAACCCGACACGCCTCAATTGATCTTGCGATAATAGACCTTGCCGTCCGGCGTTTGCGTTCGCTGGTAGGAGGGGTTTGGAGCAGGAGGTGCGGCGGCAACCCTTCTCTTGGGTGGCCGCGGCGTATCGGCAATTGCGGGTTCGGCCGCGACTTCGGTGTCGGGAGACGCTTCCGCCACGGTACTCGTCGTGACGACGGGTTCCGGCGCGCTCGAGACGCCGGCTTCGCCGGCCAATGGAAGGTTCTGTTGCAGGCGGGCTATGTTGCCGTTGATTTCGTTGAAACTGCCCTGCAACTGGCTGTCGAGCTTTTCAAATCGGCTTTGAAAACCGTTGTTGACCGTGTCGAGCCGGGCACCGATCCGCTGCTCGAACGTGCCGAGTTCCTCGAGACGTCCCTCCACGGTGCGCAGGTCGCTGATGCCCCGGTAGAGGTAGATGGCGGCCGTGGCATTCAGCACGGCAAACAGCGTCAATCCGACGCCGACCACGACGGCCAGCCGGGATCTGCTCCTGGCGCGGTCGAGCAGTTGCGGTTCAAGTTGCTCGGCGATGATGGTCGGTACGTCCGGGTCACTGATCGTCGTCATTGAACAACCACCTTGGTGCCCACAGGCACGCGCTTGAAAAGATCGATCACATCCGTGTTTGTCAGGCGAAAGCAACCCGACGTGCCGTCGAATCCCACGCCCTTGGGATCGTTGGTGCCATGGATGCGATAGAGCGTGTCGCGTCCGTCCCGAAGCAGATACAGCGCCCGGGCGCCGAGCGGGTTGTAAGGGCCCGAGGGCACCAGCTCCGGCAGTTCCGGCTGGCGGGCGCGCATTTCCCTGGGCGGGCGCCACTGCGGCCATTCCGTCTTGGCCCCGACCTTCACGACCCCGGTCCAGCCAAATCCGTCACGCCCAACGCTGATCTGATAGCGTAGCGCCTGGCCCTGGCGGGTCACCAGGTAAAGCGCCTTCTCGTTCTTGCGGATGACGATCGTGCCCGGCTGCTCGGTGGTTGCGAAGGCAACGGCCTTGCGCAGGCTGGGTCCCATTGCCGGCAGCGGCGGCCGGTCCGAAAGCGACCGCGCCTGGGCGAAGTCCTGGGCGGACAGCGCCAGTGCCATGCCCAGCACGCAAGCGCCGGCCAGCCCTGGGGCGATCCGATATCTACCGGGCAGCGTCATCAAGCCGCTCTTTGAACATCTTCTTCAAATCCTTGTTGAAGCGCGCCCGGCCATCCACTTCGGAGGGCAGGATCGCCCGGTTCAAGGCATCGGTCAGAAGGGCGTTGTCCAGCGCGACCGATTTGATGTGCGGCGCCTTGAAGATCTTCTCGAGTTCGCTGCGCGAAAAATGGTTCCCGAACCATTTGCGCTTGTGCTTGTTGGCGACCAGCGTGATGCTGACCGCATTGCCGCGCAGTTCACGGATTTTACTATAGAGCCGCTTGCCTTGACGCAGCGATGCGACATTGAGTTCGAAAACGATGAAGATCTCGTCGCTGGTCGAAAGCACCGAATTGTGCCAGGGCGTTTCGATATTGGGCAGGTCGATGACAATGTCGTCGAACCGGTAGGCGACGAGGTCCAGAAGCCGGAAGACGAAATCGCTGCCTTGCGGCTCGAACGGCAGTTGCGGCCTCTCGAAGGCATAGAGGGTGAGACCGGACGGGCGCGAAAGCTTGATGACATCCATCAGTTCGACATCGAGCCGTTCCGGCTGGCCGATGATGCCCGTCAGGTCGAACTGGTTGAACTGGTTGATATAGGCGCCGCAATTGGCGCTCTGGAAATCGAGATCGACCAGACAGGTCGAAGCCGCGCGCTCGGCCGATTTCGAGGCGAGGTGCTCGGCTGCCGACAGCGCCAGCGTCGTGGCACCGGCACCGCCGCTGGCGCTGATGAAGGTGATGATGCGGCTTTTCGTGCCCTGGTTGCCGGTATCATGGAAAGTKACSGCGTTGAGCAGTTCCTTGSCGTCGAGYGGCTTGTGCAGCCAGTCCGARGCGTTCATGCGSACCAGMRCSCGCGTCTGYTCSGACGTCAGYTCRTCGGARACCGCGATYAGCGGCACGGTTGCCCACAAAGCGCGCGCCTCGACGATGCCTGATTTGCCGAGCAATTCGCCATTGCCGAGATCAAGTATGACGATGYCCGGGCGCGTATCGGCCGGCGGCCCCTTGAGAAAATCGTCCGTCTCGGAGACCCGGACGTCATAGATCGCCAGCGCATCGAGCCGGGTCGCCACATCGCGCTTGAAATTCGGATCCGACGAGAACAGCGCCACCTGCTTTCGCTTGGTCGGTGTAACCTTGGTGTTGATGGCGTTCATGGAAAGGTGCTCTTCATGTCTTCGCCCGTAGCCGTGCTCAGCATGGAGGGCATGGTGATGGTTCCGAGACCGAGAAAACCGGCCAGAAAGAAGAACTGGAAGGGATGATTGACAATGCTGACGGTGACCGTTGGTACCGGCCCATTGGGCCGCGTCCAGTAGCCGAGCCCCGAAGCCTGATACTGAATCTGGACCTCGGATTTCAGAAGGGTTGGCAGGAAAGTCAGCATTCCCGGCCGGTTGCTGCTGCCGCTAAAGATGAAGTCGAAAGCGGCCTGGTTCACATTGAGGTTCTGGCATGTGGCGCCTGTTCCACAGGTGCAAGACACAACTCCGGCGGCACTGGCCGTACAGATATAGCTGTAAGTGTTGGCTGGTACCGCCTTTCCCACATCCAGTGAGTCGCTGGGGGTTTTTGCCTCGAGCAGAAGTCCGCTGGCGATCGGAGCGGAAATCTGCGCCAGCCTGGCGCCGGCCTGCACCGCTTTGTTGCCAGCATTCCATTGGTAGAGGGCATAGCCAAAGTCGACGAAACCAAGCAGCAAAGTCAGCAGCATGGGCATTGCAATGGCCGCCTCTACCATTGTCGCGCCGGATTGGTTTCTCCAGAACGTGCCGTGCGAGATCACCATCCCAAGACACGCTCCTGATGGAACACAGTGAGCTTGACGTTACCAAAGCCAAGATAAGACCAGAGGCCCAGGGTAGGATACGGATATGCGGCGCTGACCTGCACGACAACGACGTTAGCGGTGCTGCTGAGATAGAGCTGGGTACCGGTCGCGGTGTCGACCGCCGGGGTCGATAATACTGGCGTGATGGTGACCTGAGCCGTGGTCCACCCGGTAACCCTCGCGGTACCGCCCTGGACGGCCCCATTCACGGCCAGGTTTGTTGCCAACACTGAACAAGTATTCCAGTCGCTGCTGCAGCGCGCCATGTAGCGGGAGGCATCCTCGACTCCAGCTTCGAGAAGCAGACGCGTGTTGAAGATGTTCGAGAACTCGAAGACGCCGGCCGACAGCAGCAACACGAATGGCGTGACGATCGCTATCTCGACCAAGGCAGAGCCTTGTTCGTCGTGGTGGAACCGCTGGAGGAACTGTCTCAGTTTGATGAACATGGCGCTACCGGTACAATTGCGCTTCGTTGCGCTGCAGCTTCGTCAATGTGCCTTGGCCTACCACCGTGCTGATGTCCTGCATCTCGCCGTAAATGTCGGCGTTGGGCGCGCCGCCCGCCGGCTCGGTGATAAATACACTTCCAAAGGCTTGCACTGGCAAGGTCTGACCACCGCCTTGGACCGCGTTCGCCACGCAGTCGATGATCGCGACGTAGAGCAGCCGCCGATCGGCGCTTTGGGTCGTCGTGTTGCATTGCGGCGCCGTTGCCTCCTGGCCGCTCTTCAAAGTCGGATTGTTGATTTCATACTTGTAGACACAGTATCGGCTCGGGCTTGCGCCGCAGGCCGCTACCACCCCGGAAGTGCTCGCATTGCCATGGTTGACGGTCCAGTACCCGGAGAAATCCCATGTGCCATCTCCGAGTGCCCCCGCCTGTGTGCAGGTCCCAGATGTAAAGCAATTGTCCCTGGGCAGCGCCATGTAGTTCTTGGCCTGGCCGCTGTTGGGTGCGCTGTAGCTGCAGTTATTCTTGCCTGCGTTCGAAACGACCATTCCCTTTCGGACATTCGGCGCCGGCGGATTGATTGTCGGATCGGTTTTGTACGGGCCGCCATTGTTGTAAATGTCGAAACGGGTGTTGATGCCGGCATCCACGGGAGGAATGTTGCCCGGGCGGGTCGTCACCCCGCTCTGGTCGTAGCAAGCAGGCGGGTTCGTAACGGCGAACATTTCGGTCATCGCTGCCGTATTCTTGTCCCCTTCCGGCGATGACAGGAAGCCGTAATTGCCCGGGCCGTACTGCGCGCTGGCGCCACCTTGCTGTTCTTTGAGCCAGATCATCGGCTTCGTGGTTCCAGACAACGCTGTCTGCAACGCGCCAATACTGGCATATGGATTGCAAATGAACATCGGCGTGAACTGACACAACGCATTGGTGAATCCCGCCACCGCTTGTGGCCGCACGTCCATCCTGTCGGTGCTGCCGATGAGGCTGGCTGGAAAAATCGTCGCGAAGGCGCCCGCGCCGTCCGTCGCACCCGATGCGTTCACAGTCACTTCGGTAAACTTGACGGCCTTCGGATCGGTGCTGGCCCAGTTCTTGGCATTTGAGTCGACGCCCGCGGCAGTCAACGTGATGTCATCGCTCGCCGGTATCCCGGTCAGATAGGTAACCGTTACGTCAGCCAAGGCGATTTGGTGATCACCTGATGTCGAAAACACCGTCCTGTTGGCCACAAGGTTGGTGACGGCCCGGTTGGCCCGGGTGATCGCATCCGAATTGCCGTCGAGTTCCGCCGCGGCGGCAAGCGCCATCGCGTCTATGCCCTTCTGGAGATCGTTCTGCAGGCTGTTGACCCGGCTCATGTCTATGGCCAGCAGCGAGAAGCCGATAAGCACGGGTATCATGATGGCCACGAGGATCATCGCTACGCCGCGTTGATCGTTCCAGAAGGCTCGAATGGTCCCCAACATGACCTTACTCTCTGCTTTCCTGCGCAAGGGCCCCTCGCATGCCCGGCGCCTCCGCATCCTTCCGTTCAGCTCACTGCTTCGTCACTCCCGACCCGCCGACATTRACCGTGATCGCCGGCGGYGGYGGAGGYGGCGGYGGAAATTTGTAGTTTTGGGCAACRRSSGCGGCKCGCGTGCCGTCGCCTTCGATATGCGTGTTCCTGGAGGCCGGATTGAGCGGATCGACCGTCTGCAGAAGCGAATTGAACTTCTGCGTGTCGCCGGCGGCCAAGGTCACCGTGTCGTAATGGTTCAGATAGTCGGCAGCGCAGCCCGAAAGCGCACCGGCGCAAAGTATGAGGATCAAGGCGCTATTTCTTGACATAGAGCATCTTGTCCTTCGATTTGAAGTCCAGCATGTGGCCATAGGGGCCGGTGACGCCGTCGCCCGTCTCATATTTTCGGATCATGTCCTTGTTCACYTCRAGCTGACCRAGSAYGAAGAAYTCCGGATCGTTGGCCGGCCGCGTCTTGTCGAACGGCGTCGCCARYTGTTCGCCGGGCTTCACCGGCCGCACGACATGCGGCGTGACGATGACGACCAGTTCGGTCTCTTCCTTCTGGTTGCTCGAATTGCGAAACAGCGTGCCGATGACCGGCACCTGGCCGAGCCACGGCACCTGGTTCTGCAGCTTTGTGGTCTTGCTGGACAGCAGCCCTCCGACCGCGAAGCTCTGGCCATCGCGCAGTTCGACGACGGTATCAAGCTTGCGATTGGTGAAGATCGGGTCGCCGGCGGTGGTGAAGCCGGTGAGATCGCTGACCTCCGGCGCCAGCTTCATATGGATCTTGCCGTCGTCGAGTACGACCGGTGTGAACAGCAGATTGACGCCGAATTGCTTGTACGTGATGGTTACCTGGCCATCATTGCCGAGGACACGGATGGGCACTTCGCCGCCGGCGTTGAAGCTGGCCGGTTCACCGGAAAGTGTGGTGAGATTGGGCTCGGCCAGCGTGCGCACCACGCCCTTGGCCTCGAGCGCCTCAATGAGTAGGTCAACCTTGATGTTGCTGTCGATGACGCGGGTGACCAGTGCCGCAAAGGGGCTGGAGGTCGACAACAGGCCGGCGATAACATTGCCCGTTCCGGCCAGCACATTATCCTCGTCGACGGCAGCACCGCCCGTGCCAAGCCGGTTCGTGCCGCTGCCGTTCGTACTCCTGATCGACACGCCAAGGTCGCGGCCGGCGTTACGCTTCGCCTCCAACACGCGCACTTCAAGATTGACCTGCTGGCTGTCGTCGACAGTGACGGAGTTGATGATGGCGTCGGGGCCATACTGCTGTGCCACTTCCAGGATCGACGCCAGCGTCGCGCCGTCCTTGACATGGCCGCCAAGCCTGACCTTGCCGTTGATCGAACCGATTTCGATACGCGCCTTGGGCGCCACCTGGCGGATCGCCTGCGCCATGTCGCTGACGTCGACGCCGACCTCGATCTGGATGACGCCGAGCGAGCGCTTGTCCGGGGAAAACAGATTGACCGTGGTGGTGCCGGCGCCCTTGCCGATGACATAGAGCGTACGGTCGGTCATCGGCTGGGCATCGGCGATCTTCTCGTCGCCGACGACGATATCGCCGAGGTTGGCGCTCACCTGGATGGTTACCGATTGCGACATCGGCAGGAAAACACGATGGACGCTGGGGTTCGACACGTCGATGAAGCGGTCAGCTGCATCGGCCGCGAGGCTCGATAGCGTTACCGCCGCCAGGCATGACAACGCGGCCGCAGCTATCCTTACGCAAAACCCCTGCATCCCCGTCTCCCCACTGCTGCTACCGCTGGCAGCCCCACTTTATTAGCCGCATCTTATCATGGTTGTCGCGGCACGTCATATGTATCGAGCTTCACCCCCCGGAACACGCCCACTGTCACGTTCTTGGGCGGCTCGGGCTGCACGTATTTGACCACTTCCTTGACGACTTCCCGCACTTCCGGCGTAGACGCCACGGCTGGAACGGGCTTGACCTTGCCCAACTCGTCAAGGCGGCTTCCAACCCGCTCCACGGCCTGGGCGAGCCCGGCTAGCTTGTCGTCCGCACGCTTACGCTCCTCGGCTGCGGCAGCTTCAGCCGCTGCTTTCTTGTCGAGCTCGGCCTGCCTTTTGGCAACGTCGTCTGGCGTTTCGCCGGTCAAATCCGAGAGCGTCACGCGCTCGGTCGTTTCGCCCTTGCTGGCCGCGGCCTGGCGCAGCGCCAGCGACAATTGGCCGGCGCCCGCCGCAAGCGTCAGCTTCTGCGCATCCTTGGTGCTGGCCTCCAGCGTCACCGACTTCACCACTGTCGGGCTGTCCTTGCTCTCGTCGGCCACCTGGTCGACCGCGAGCACCTTCATGCTCTGCAGAAGCACGTCGACGAAACTCTTGTCCGCGCCATCACCGCCGCGTTCTGTGCGCGTCAAAAGGACATCGACCCGGTCACCGGGAAAAACAAAGCCGGCGACCCCGAGCACGTCATTGACCCTGATGGAAACGGCCTTCATGCCTTCGCCGAGCACTGCTGAAAGCGTTGCGCGCTGGCCAGGGCCGGTGATCTTTGTGGCGAGAACAGGCTCATTGGTGCCGATCGCCTGCAACGCCTGCTTGGTGCCTTCGCCAGCCAGCGCTTCTTTTGTTGTCTTGAAAGCGCCGGCCGGAACCGCGCCCGCCGGCCACGCCACTTCGCGCAGCTTGTCATCGGTCAGCATGTCGCCGAATTTCAATGGTACGGCCGCCACGACGACCGTATCGCGCGGGACGTCATCCGTCCGCGCCATCGCATTGCGCTGGCTGGCCAGCCAGATATTGGCGAGCACAACCGCAAGGACGCCGAACACGCCGGCGAGAACGATCATGATAAGCGTATTGGCACGCATTCTTCCACCCCACCATCGCCCGCTGGGCGAATGTCAGCCCCTTCTAAGCGTAGAATTCTGGGCCGGAATCGAGCGATTCCGGCCCAGAAGGTTCTTAGCAAGTGCCGCCGGCAGTGCCGTCGGCCTTGATGCCC
>NZ_JBFUGJ010000256.1:0-8727 GCF_056402975.1 Mesorhizobium sp. P3_A9
CGGTGTTTTCGCCAGGCTGGTTCCACCAGGGCGCCATAAAGCCGGACTTCAACAATGTCGATATCCGCACCACACAGGAACTCACCTATGAGGGCTATGTCACTTCAGACCTGAACCCCACCGAAATGTTCCTCGGACGTGAGCTCGAATTCAATGCAATGACCAAATATTTCTACACCGACCGAACGCTGCCCAAAAAGCGGCTGTCCGGCCCGGAAATGGTCGAGATCAACGGTCTCTACCGCGTCATCGGCCACGACGAGCAGGCGGTATTGATGCGATGGTTGACGATAGCCTGTCTGGTTGTCGTCGGGCTTTGTCTTGGATTGGCGTTGCTTCTGCAAATCGGCCGAACCCGGCAGCTCCCGGCAGGCTGATCTATGCGGGATTGGGGGCCGGCGTGCTGGCAAGCCCGTTCCGTGCGGCTAACGAGCCGCTTGCTGTTTCTGTTACTACGAATGCCCCACCATGTGTTCGACAAGGCGATGTGCCTCTTCGGCGACCGCCAATATTGTGCCTGACTTGCGTGTGGAGGCAAAATCCAAACCGGCGAAGTAGATGCCTGGCCGTGGGGCCACGCCATCCGCATGGATGGGCTGTCCCGCCGGGTCGAGTACTCCGGGGAGACGTACCCAACTAAAATCGCCGCGAAAGCCGGTGCACCACACCACGGTTGTGATGCCGGACCCGGCAACATCGAGTGAACCGATAGTCGGGTTGGGCAGAGACGCCACGACAGTCTCCGCCGGATCGGGTTCCGCAACAGGGGCATCGATTCCGGAACGGCTGATATACTCGTCGATATGGCGTTTGACGTTGGCGGAGGCTTCATCCGCAAAGCGAACATGCGCTTCGAGATCGTCGGCGAACGAGAGACGACGACCATCCTCGACACCTGTGAGACGCCCGAGCAGCACGATACCTTTGGCGCCAAGCGCTTGCAGGCTTATCGTGTGTTCTGCCCCGAGCACACCCCGGGGCGGAATGCGTTTCGCAACTTGTATGATCTCCTCTCGACGCACGTCGAGAAACCCGCTTTCGACGAGCCAGATCATGATGTCGCGACCCCGGTAGCGCCGTGGCAGCCGTCCGACCTGGCCGGAGGCAAGGAAGACTGTTCGCCCTGCTTCCGCCAAGTCCTCCGCGATCTGACAGCCCGACTGGCCGCTTCCGACAACCAACACCGCTCCGTCGGCGAGACCGGCGGCGTTGCGGTAATCAGAAGCGTCGATCTGGCATAGGCTGGGCGTCAACGAAGCGGCCCAAACCGGGCGCACCGGACAATTCAGGTGACCACTTGCGATCACCACGTTCCGTGCCCGAACTGTGCCGCGCGAGGTGGTTAGCCGATACTCGCCCTTCTCGTGCCCGTCGGCCAGTTCGGTCACCACTGTCTCTGGTTCGACGGGCAGTTCGTTCCGCTTGGCGAAGTCCTCAAGGAGAGCGACGAACTGGTTGCGTGTTAGGGCGCCGAACGGATCTGAACCATCATAACGGTCGCCCGGCATGACGGTCTGCACGTTCGGCGTATTCATCCGGAACGAATCCCACCGTTGTGTAAGCCAGGTCTCTCCGATGCGACCCCGCTCCAACACGCTATGGCTTAGGCCTCGCTGTGCCAACGAATGGCTGACGCCCAGACCGGCCCAGCCGGCTCCGACGACCACCGCGTCAAGGACGTTGGCGTTGCTCGTCATTTGCCGCAGGCCCCGACGCCGGCGCCATTGTAGCGTTTGGAGGCGGGCGCTTTGCGCGGTGACCGCGCCGTCTTCGCCAGCGGCCCACCATCGAGATGGCGGTCAATGCCGCCTGAACCTAGCAACACGATCCGCATAGTCCCCTCCGGTAGGAGGGAAGATAACATCTCCGTCGCCTCGCGCCACGATCAAAATCCCGCAAAGGCGTGGCGGCTTCGGGGCAGCGGCATGCGTGAAAACAGAGGCGTCTAAGCCTCAGACTTACTCTTTCGCCGCCTCTGCCGCCTTGAGGTCCAGCAGCCCATAGCCGAAATCATTGTCGCGCCCTTTGGGGCCGAGATCCTTCGCCGTTGCCGCCAAGGCTTTCTCGATGTCGTCGGCCGAGCGGCCGGGCGAAGCATGGATGAGATTGGCGATGGCGCCGGATACGATCGCCGCGGCGAACGAGGTGCCGGTCACGACGTCAGAGCCGGGGCCGCTTGGCGCGACCATCTCGACGCCCGGCGCCGAAATGAAGACATAGGCGCCACGATTGGCCTGCGGCATCAGCCCATCCTTGGCGTCGGTGGCGGTCACCGCGATCACGCCGTCGAAGGCGGCCGGATAGCCATAGGGCGCCTTCGGGCCGTTATTGCCGGCAGCGGCCACCAGCACCATGCCGAGTGCCCGTGCATTGCGGCAGGCGGCGCCGAGCAAATCGTTCTTCGGCCCGACGAAGCTCATATTGATGATGCTGACATTCTGCTCCGCGGCCCAGTCGAGCGCCGACAGGATGACATCCATGGTCGACTTGCCTCCCTCGAAGGCGCGGGCGTGATAAATCCTGGCGCCCGGCGCCATGCCCTCCAGCGCGCCGACGCCGGCGATCAGCCCGTCGATCGAAGTGCCATGGTCGCGCTTTTCGATCGGCACGTCCGGCATGGCGTCGAACTGCGCGGCGATGACGCCGGCCAGCGCCGGGTTGGTGTCGTCGATGCCGGTATCGATGACGGCGACACGAACGTTTTCGCCGCTGGCCTGTTTGGCATCGAGCGCGATGCGATCGAAGGCATAGTTGACGATGCCGGCCGCCTGCTGCAGCGAATAGATGTGGTTGGGCTCGCGCCGCTGCGTGCGGCCATCGGCGGCAAGCTGCGCCAGCACGACGCCGACGGGGCGGCCGTCGGGAATGCCGAAGCGCACCAGCGTGGTGCCAAGCAGCCGGGACTGGCGCTGCGAGCGCACCTCGAGGCCGAAGGAGGCGGCGATCTGCTGCACGGCGCCGGCATCGCCATCAACGGTCACCAGCACCTCGTCGGGCACGAAATCACCGGTCACGGCGCGCGGCGGTTGAACGGCGATGAGATCGGTCGGCGAGACGATCGCGCCGCCGGCTGGCGGGCTGACCTGGTTGTTGCCGGGCGGCGGAGTCGGTTCCGGTCGTGGCGTCGGCACCGGTGCCGGGGGCGCGACCGGATTGGGGAAGAGGTCGACGATCAAAGCGGGAAGAAAGACGGCGCCGGCCTGGGCAGGCCCAGCACCGCCGGCCTTGTCGTTGGCGCCGCTGCCGTCCTTGGCGCAGTCGGCGCCAGCAGCGTTGGTGCCGTTGCGGCAGTCGATTTTCGTCTGGTCGCCATTGGCGGCGTTGGTCTGCGCCGACGCGGGCACGGCGGCGATTGTCATCGCCACTGCCAGGATCGCCGCAAATCGAAGGGCCGCCTCAGCCGCCATCAACCGGTTTCCTTCCCTCGATCACAGTCTCAGCGAAAGGCTGGGCGGCAATAAGGCCGAGCTGCTTGGTATAGTCGGCTGCGTTGGCGGCAGGGATGGCAAGCCGGAACACGCCGTCGGCGGTCGGTCCGCCGATGATTTTCAGCCCGTTGCTGCCGAGGAATGCAGAAATATCCGACATCTTCGCATCCGGTTTGAACTTGACCAGCGCGAACGGCAGTTTCGCCAGGTCGTCTTCCGCGYCGGCGATCTCGAAATCCTTGCCCTTGCCGCCGGGTTGCACCAAAGACTGCACCGCAATCAGCGCCAGCAGGACCGCGGCCGCCGCCCAGGCGACGCCGACCGGCACCGCCATGAAGCGGCCCCAGGCCTGCGCCAGCCAGGATGAGCCTGCCGGCTTGCGCGCAGGTCCGACCTCGGCGTCGAGCGCCTTGGCGAAGCGGCTGAGTGCATCGGCGGGCGGGCGGACTGCTTCATTGGCGGCCGATGTGCCGGAGAACTCGGCCTCGGCCTCGCCAAGGGCTGCCATTGCCGCCGGATCGGTCGCCAGCCATTCCTCGACGGCTTCGAGATCGGAGCCTTCCAGCGAGCCGTTCAGATAGAACGGCAGCAGCGTTTCCATTTCGTCGCGGCGCGACATTTTTTCAGCGGCGCTCATGGCCACCCCCTGTCGTAACCGGCGGCCTTGAGGGCCTCGCCGAGTTTCTTGCGGGCGTAGAACATCCGGGTCTTGACGGTCGCGACCGGGATGCCGAGCACCTCGCCGATCTCCGTCACCGACTGTCCGTGATAATAGGCAAGGTCGATCACCGTGCGGTGCTCTTCGGGCAAGGCGTCGATGAAGCGGCGCAAGGCGGCGGCCTTGTCCTCTTTCATCGTGACGACCTCCGGCGTATCGGCACCGTCGGGCACCGCGGCGGCGGCCTCGTCGTCGATCCAGTCTTCCTTTTTCTTGCGCAGCAGCGACAGCGCCTTGAACCGGGCGATGCCGAGCAGCCATGTCGAGACTTCGGAGCGTCCTTCGAAGCCCGGCGCCTGCCGCCACAGTTCGAGGAACACCTCGTTCGCGATATCGTCAGCCATCATTTCCGATCCCGTCTGGCGCGCCACGAAGCGGTAGACCCGCGCGTGGTGGCGCATGAACAGGAGCCGCACGGCGGCACGGTCGCCCTTCGCGACCCGGTCGACAAGCGCGCGATCGGTCTCCGTCGCTGCCGTCATGGCCGGTCGAGCCGCCTGGCTCCTGTCTGTTCTGTCGCTGATCGGTCCAAAAAGGTTCATCCTCCGCCAAGGAATTTTGGGAGGCTAACCGAAGAGCGCGGAGGTTGCCAGTGGCAGGGTCTTCCCTTCTCCCACAAGGGAAGAAGGGAAGGTCGCGCTCAGCTTAGGAAAGACTTCGCCTTCATCGTCGCCGGAATAGCCACGCCGAGCCGGCTCAGCACCGTCGGCGCCAGCTGCAACTGGTCGAGCAGCGTGTCGCCCTCCGGTCCCTTGCCGGGGCCGAAATAATACAGTGCGAAATCCTGCATCTCGTCATCATGGCCGCCATGGTGGCCGCGGTCGGTCTGGCCGTGATCGGCGGTGACCATCACCTCGTAGCCGGCTTCGATCCAGCTCGGCAGGAAAGCCGCCAGCATGCCGTCCATCGCATAGACGGCATGGTCCATCTCGTGACAGTCGTGGCCGAAGCGATGGCCCATCGAGTCCAGCGTGCAGGTGTGCAAGATGCCGTAGTCGATGCCGTGGCGTTTGGTCAGCATGGTCAGCGTCGCGAACAGGTCGACATCGCTCGGCGTCATCTGGTTGCGCAAATTGTAGCCGGTCATGGTGTGGAAGCGACCGTGCGTGATCGGCCCGCTTGGCTCGTCATATTCCATGTCCTCGACCAGGTCGAAGGGGTAGGAGCGGAAGAATTCCGACCAGTAGGAATGGGTGACCGCACCCGTCTTGCCGCCGGCCTTGCTGACTTCCGAAAATATATCCGGCTGGGTCACGCGGAAGCGGTTCTCGTTGGAGAGGATGCCGTGCACCTGCGGCGACACGCCGGTGTGGATCGAGGCATAGCAGCAGGCCGAGGTCGACGGCAGCACCGAGCGCATCTTCCAGACCCGTGCTTCGCCCGATTGCACCCAGCCCTCGAGATTGCCCATCAGCCGGCGCCAGTTCCGGTAGGGCACGCCATCGAGGATGATCAGCAGAAGCTTGGATTCGAGCGCCATGGGCTGCTCCATGATGTCTGGCAGTTGAAACGGGAACGCCGCATGCCGTTTCGGGCACACGGCGTTCTTACACGTGAATCACACAGGCAGGGTTCGACTAAGCGTTGAGCCAGCACTCGGCCAGCGCGTAGCCATCCATCATCTCGCCGATCGGGCTCTTGGCAAAGCCGCCGATCTTGTTGGTGGCGGCCGMGTCGATGAACTGGTTGAAGAATGGCACGATCAGGCCACCTTCGTCGCGCATCAGCACCGCCATGTCGTGGTAGATCGCCTTGCGCTTGGCCTGGTCGAGTTCGCCGCGCGCCGCAAGCAGCATCTTGTCGAATTCCGGCCGCTTGAAGCGGGTGTCGTTCCAGTCGGCGGTCGAGACGTAGCCGGTGGAATACATCTGGTCCTGCGTGGCGCGGCCGCCCCAGTAGGAGAGCGAGAAGGGCTTTTTGTTCCAGACTTCCGACCAGTAGCCGTCGCCCGGTTCGCGCTTGATCTCGATCTTGATGCCGGCCTTGGCGGCGCTCTGCTGGTAGAGCTGGGCGGCGTCGACGGCGCCGGGGAAGGCAACGTCGGAGGTGCGCAACAGAATGGAGCCGCTGTGGCCCGACTTCTTGTAGAGAGCCGCCGCCTTGTCCGGATCGAATTTGCGCTGTTCGATGTCGGTCGAAAACAGCGGGTAGGCTTCGTTGATCGGGAAGTCGTTGCCGACCGAGCCATAGCCACGCAGGATCTTCTCCAGCATCTCCTCGCGGTCCATGGCGAGCTTCAGCGCCATGCGCAGGTCGTTGCTGTCGAAGGGGGCGGTGTCGCAGAACATGTTGAACGGGTAATAGCCCTTGCCCGACACGTTCTCGATGGTGACGCCGGGGATGCGCTTGACCAGGTCGACAACCTTGGGCTCGACGCGGTTGATCATGTGCACCTGGCCGCCTTGCAGGGCTGCCAGTCGCGCCGTCGCGTCATTGATGACGACGATCTCGACCTGGTCGGCATGGCCCATCTTGTCGCCCTGCCAGTAATTGGCGAAGCGCTCGCCGCCATGGCGCACGCCCGGCTGGTTGACGGTGACCTTGTAGGGGCCGGCACTGATGCCGGCATTCGGGTTGTCCTTGCCGCCATTCGGCTGAATGACGAGGTGGTAGTCGGCCATCAGATAGGGGAAATCGGCGTCGGCATCGCCGAGCGTGACGATGACTTCCTTGCCGCTCGCCTTGACGCCCTTGATGTTCTTGAGAATGCCGAGCGCGCCGGATTTGGACTTTTCGTCGGCATGGCGCTCGATTGTGGCGGCGATGTCTTCGGCGGCAACGGTCTTGCCATTGTGGAACTCGATGCCGTCACGCACCTTGATCGTCCAGGTCTTGGCGTCCTTGGACGCGCCGATCTCCTGCGCGATCATATTGGTCAGGCTGTTGTCGGGCATCAGCCGGACCAGATATTCGCCCCACTGCTTGCCGAAGCTGTAGGTGACCTGGCTGAGGTTCAGTGCCGGGTCGAGGCTGTTGGTCGATTCACCGCCTTGCAGGCCGGCCTTGATGATGCCGCCCTTGACCGGCGTCTGTGCGAAGGCTTTCCCGGCCAGCGTCGTTGCCAGCGCCGCCGACACACCCAGTGCCGCCGTACGGCCAAGGAAGTCGCGGCGCGATATCCGGCCCTGGCCGGCGAGATCAGCGAGATGGTCGAGTTCAGTCTTCATGTCCTACCCCTTGTTGAAAACAACGTCACGAGCAGCGCCCGTCCGCAAGGACGTGTGGCGCTTTCGTGTTGCATCTGGATGACGGCAGCCGCCCCAGGCTAACGGCTCGGGTTATTCCTTGTCTGACGCAATTCCGGACGGTTCACACCTTTCCTGGAATTGGCTCAGTTCCCCGCGCTGGCCATACGCCGCCCCTTGATCGCCTTTTCCAGCCAGCCGATTTCCATCTCCGGGACCGATGACAGGAGAAGGTCGGTGTAGTCATCGAAGGGGGGCGTCAGCACCTTGCTTTTCGCGCCATAGCGCACCACCTCGCCGCGATACATCACCGCGATCGAATCGGCGATCGATTTCACCGTCGCCAGATCGTGGGTGATGAACAGATAGGCGACATTCTCCTCCTTCTGCAGCTCGAGCAGCAGCTTCAGGATGCCGTGCGCCACCAAGGGGTCGAGCGCCGAGGTCACCTCGTCGCAAATGATCAGCTTGGGTTTTGCCGCGAGCGAGCGGGCGATGCAGACGCGCTGCTTCTGGCCGCCGGAAAGCTCGGCCGGATAGCGGTCGGAAAAGCCCTTGCCCATCTCGATCTTGTCGAGCAGTTCGGCGACGCGTTTGTCGCGCTCCTTGCCGCGTATGCCGAAATAGAATTCGAGCGGCCGGCCGATGATGGTGCCGACGGTCTGGCGTGGGTTCATCGCCACGTCGGCCATCTGGTAGATCATCTGCAACTGCCGCAGATCTTCTTTCGGCCGGTCGGCAAGCTTGTTGGCCAGTGGACGGCCGTCAAAGGTGACGGTGCCTTCTTCCGGCGGCAGCAAACCTGTGATGGCGCGCGCCAGCGTCGACTTGCCGGAGCCGGACTCGCCGACGACGGCCAGCGTCTGGCCCGGAAAAATGTCGACCGAGACGTTCTTCAACACCTTGATGTGGCTGCGGCCGTAGGCGGCGGTGACGTTTTTGACCGACAGGAACGGCGTCGTGCCGGGCTTTTGCTCGGCATGTTCGATCTCGTGCACCGAGACCAGCGCGTTGGTGTATTCCTGGCGCGGTTCCTTGATGATCTGGCGGGTGCCACCCCATTCGACCAGCCTTCCGTGCCGCAGCACCATGATCTCATCGGAGACCTGGGCGACGACGGCAAGGTCGTGGGTGATGTAGAGCGCCGCCACATGTGTGTCGCGGATGGCGTCTTTGATCGCCGCCAGCACGTCGATCTGCGTCGTCACGTCGAGCGCCGTGGTCGGCTCGTCGAAGACGATCAGGTCCGGCTCGGAGCACAGCGCCATCGCCGTCATCACGCGCTGCAGCTGGCCGCCCGAGACCTGGTGTGGGAAGCGTTCGCCGATGGTTTCGGGATTGGGCAGGCTGAGCTTCTTGAACAGCGCGACGGCGCGTTTCTCGGCCTCCGCCCGTG
>NZ_JBFUGJ010000257.1:0-8677 GCF_056402975.1 Mesorhizobium sp. P3_A9
GAGTTATGGTTTCGTTCCCAGCGGTTGTGGACACGCAAGAAATTGCATGCCCCCTTGTGAGCCGGCCGCGAGGCAGCGACCAATGTCCTCGCCGGAAGGAAAGCGCGGTAAAAGTTCTGGCATGACGGAGCTTTGGTGGCGCGAGTTACCTCRCTCGCAGCGCAGGGAGCCTGTCAAGTTGAAAGAGAATGATCCGGATGTCGTCCGATCTAAGCCCCGGCTTCTTGGCATCTTGTGACCCGGCCTGATCACGGGAGCGTCTGATGACGATCCCAGCCGCATTGCCACCCATTCACAGGCAGTGGAAGGCGAAGGTCGCTAGCGTCCGCAAGGGCTAGAAAGGCCACTCCCGGTCATCTGGTTCAAGATGATCGAGCGCAAGACGCCGACGAAACTGGCACCAATGAAGACGGCTGCCAAATCCCATGCGCCCGTCTGACCTGTGGGTTCAATGTCGGGCAGGTGGATGGCTACAAGTCCGAGAAAGTCCGCACGACGGAAGATAACCAAGTGTCCCCGAACGCGCAGGCCGATGCCCTGATCGCCGAGGGCTTGCTATATCACCTACCAGGGCGAACAGGCCTACTGCCGGCCAAGGACGACGAGATCGTTTTGCCGTTACAGCATCTGTCACAACCCCTTGTCGATCTCTTCCCGTTTCATGCCTATGGGTATCGGCAAACTTGTGGGTCAGCTCGCCAACCAATATGACATCGGCCTTCGTTGTCTCGGGAAACATTGTTGGCGAGCCACAGATCCAAGAAGTTTTTTCCGCGTGTGGTCGTAGGCCCGAACCTCGAAGAACATATGAGGACGTCGCTTCAAACCAATGTCTCAGTGAAGCGAATCCATCTCGCAAGTTTCAAAACCAGAAATGTCCTGAGGTGGAGCAATACCATGAGGCGGTCGCCGCTGTTTTGTTCACATTCCGTGGGTCATTACAAGGTAGATAACCGGGATTAACATCAACCAGCCGCCCATCCCTAAAACTACCAAAATAGCTGTGCGCTCGGTTCGCCTCACAAGCGCCGTGATCGCATCCTCGTTGTCGACGTCCGATAACGGAGTCGAACCAAGAATCCGATTGCGGTTGTCATTCGCAGGCTGGTCTGCGCCTTCGATGACCTTTTGACGCTGGATTAGTGTCACTCGTTTCACGCTCCGCAGAGTATCCATCCGACGAGGTCGGGGCGCGGCTTTAACGCGGCTGCCGCGATTGCGTTGCCCTCATAAGACCTTAGTCGGACAACCCCCAGACCAAAGCCTMACTCCTGGAACGGTAAGCTTCGGTCATCGTTTCCTCGTTTGTAAGTAATTGAAACTAGGAGAGGAAATTATGACTGACGGCCCAACTGTTGTTAACTCTGGAGGTGGCGGCGGCACTGCGGTCGCTATTGTTCTCGGACTTGTCGCAATCGTTGTCTTGCTGATTTTCACCGGCGTCATCAACATCCATGGTGGCAGCGGCGGCAAGGACATCAACGTCAAGGTCGAAGCGCCGAATGTCGAAGCGCCGAAGGTGGAAGCACCGAAGGTGGAAGCACCGGCCGCGCCTGCGGCACCTGCTCCCGCCAACTGACGCCTCATGAAAAATTACCTCGTCGGCGCAGCTGGCGCCTTGCTGCTTATCGCTGGAACCGGCACTTCCTTCGCGGAAGACGTGCTTGTTCTAAAGCCTGAACAGCAGACCGTTGTGCGTGAGTACATTCACAAGCAAAAACTCGCTTCAGTCAGCCTGCTCGGCGTCGAACTTAACGTCGGCACCGCCCTTCCCGATACCGTCGAGCTGCACACAATTGACGTCCCTAACGTCAGGTACAGGTACACGGTTGTCGGCGATCACGCGGTGCTCGTGGATCCTGATACACGCAAGATCGTGCAGGTAATCGAGTAGTTGCTAGTCGACCGAGAATGATCCGTTTGGGCGGACCCGCCAATGCCATATGGTGGCACGGCGGGTCACACTGATTGTACAGAGGTCGCGCCCCAACAACCCTGCTGCCGCGTCAGCCGCCTTAGCGCTATTCGGGCTAGCTATTGGTGAGCCTGTGCGTGAGCAGAGATCCCATAAGGATTGTGGAGCTTCAATGTGAGTTTATGGCGGCGACGAGATTGATGGAGGCTGCGAAGCTCTCGTCGGATTTACGCCAACGGTTTGGGTGGTCGCCGTTCGCTTGTCCGGCATAGCTGGCGCGTTAGCAAACTAACGCGCAGCGTTTCGCTTTGGCCGAGGCGCGAGATTTACGGCTCCCCATCTCAGAGCTTTAGATTGCTCTCGAAAACGGGACCTGCGACCCCGCCCGTTCGCCGAGAGTCTGTCCGAAACGCACAAGAAGTCCCGTTGCGATCTGGCGCGAAACCGCTTGTGAAAATAGATAGCCCTGACCAAGCACGCAGCCGATGTCCAAGAGCGAACTGGCCTGCAGCTCGCTTTCGATGCCTTCGGCAACGACCCGGATGTTGAGCTTGCGCGCGATATCAATTAACCCCTCGACGATTGCAAGGCTCGGGTCCCCCTGCCCCAGGCGGTCGATGAAGGATTTGTCGATCTTGATGACGTCGACAGGCATCGTAAGCAAATGCGTGAGCGAGGCAAATCCTGTTCCGAAGTCATCGAGCGCTACGCGCAGTCCATGAGCGCGTAGTGCCTTGATCTCCCGGGCCACGATAGGATCACGCTGGCCGAGATAAACCGACTCGGTGACTTCAAGGATGATATGCTTCAGTGGCACGTTTTCTCGGCCGAACGCGGCTTCAAGACGTCCGTAAAGGGTACCGCTGTGAAAGTCAGCGGAAGAAATGTTGATGCCGATATGTTGCAGGGGAATGCCTTGCTCCAGCCAAGAGCGCGCGTCGGCCGCAACAAGGGCCATCATGCGTTCGGTAAGATGCGAGGCGACGCTGACATCGGAGGTCGCATGGTGGAAAGCAGCGGCCGAAACAATCTCCCCGTCGGGTTTGCGAAGGCGGCACAGTGCCTCCATGCCGACGATCGCACGGGTATCGAGACGCAGGATCGGTTGGTAGAAAGCGTCGATCCGGCCTTCGCGCAAGGCCGCGTCGACGTCGCGGGTCACCTCGATACGGGTCTTGATGGCGCTGCCGATCCCCGGCCAGTACCGCACGAAGCCGCCGGGCGACGTCTCTTTGGCATGGTATAGCGCAAAATCGGCATGCTGGTGCACCGTTTTTGCATCGACGTCATCCGCACTAAGCACCGCCCCGCCGACGGTTGCCCGTGGCAGGATCATGTGTCCATCGCAGGCGGCGGGCATGGCCAAGGTATCGAGAATACTCTGCGCCGCGCTTTCAATGGTGGCGGAGGCACCGGTCTTCTGGAGGATCACCGAGAACTCATCGCCACCCATGCGGAACACACGGTCAGGCGCGACGCTTGCGCCGAGACGCGCGGCGACGACTTGCAGCAAGGCGTCACCAGCGGCGTGGCCGAAGGTATCATTGATGGTCTTTAGATTGTCGAGGTCGACGAGAAGCACCGCCCAGGCACCTGGCTGGGCACAGGACAACCGCTCGATGGCTGTGTCCAGGCTCGCGCGGTTTGGCAAACCCGTAAGGGCATCAATATAGGCTCCACGCTCCCTTTCGAGCACGCGCTGGTAACGTTCAAGCGCTATTGCGCAGAGGGATGTACATGAAGCGACGACCTCCTCTTCTCGCACGCTAGGCCCTCGCGACTCGTAAAAATAAAGCGCAAAAGTCCCGAGCACTATGCCAGCGGCGTCGCAGATCGGACTTGACCAGCAGGCCTTGAGCCCCAAAGCGAGAACAGGGTCCCTGAATCCGGCCCAGCGCGGATCGGTGGCGATATCGACCGTGGCAACGGCTCTTCCCAGATAAGCAGCGCTACCGCATGCGCCCACAAGCGGGCCTGTCAGGAGGCCGTCCAACTGGGCCGAATACTCGTTGAGCAGGAAGGAACCGCCGATCGGATGCAACAGGCCGCTGCGATCCACACGCAAGACCGAGCAACATATGCCGGGCAGCATTTTTTCAATCTGCGCGCAAAGTCGGTCGGTCGTCGCTTCGAGAGTTTCGCCTCTGGCGATCATTTCGAGGATCGTGTTCTGTAGATGTAGCACGCAGCCCCCGGTCAAAGATTGCAGGTGTATGGGACCCGGTGAACTATCCGAGATCAAATCACTCTACGTTCGGTCTAGTATACAATCTAACAATACCCGATAATTATTTTTACGTTTATCCGGACATCTTCGGCAGCGCCTTGCGCGATCGCGCACTCCGTCTTTGCAGAATCGACCATGTGTGCGCGCGGACCTGAGTGTCCGCTTGGCCGGCGCCGCACAGCTGGCGTCGGCGATTTTCCCCGTAGGGAACCTGCCGACGCCGGCGACGTTGCTCGCAACCCCCTTTATCACCGGATATGTCGTCGAATCCGCCGAGCCCTCTAGCGATTCTTCGGCCGCGGCGTGATCTCCTCGACCCCTAACCTTGTCGCCGATCTACTTAGTCGTATCGAAAACCTTTGCCTGTCCTTCGAAGACCGCGCGGTTGCGAGTTCTCGAAAACGCTGTGATGTAGGTTGTGGCCGGCTTGTCGGTCATTTCTTCACCTGATCAGAAGGCCCCGACCGATCGGCATCTGCGGCAGTGGCCGCGACCTGTTGTGCATGTTCCGTTGCGATTTTAAGCAGACCTGTAGCCGTTTCTTGGGGCGTCCACCCCTGAGCTACTGATCCCAGAACCAAGGCCGCGAACGCGGCTTCCAACGCGACCTCACAGTTGGCCTCGCGATCGGGGCTTCCCTCTGGCAAGATCGGTGGTTCGACAGACTGGGACATGTCTTGCTATTCTCCTAGAAAAGCCCGCGCTTTGTGGCGGATAGAGGGCCGGTCGGAGGCCCGGTCTTCGGCAGGCAATGGAGGGCACCGCCTGCCGCCAGTCACAAACCTTTAGAGGCGACTAATGTTCCAGCAATCGCTACTTTCGTTCAAAGCACCTTGCCGACGGCGGCAATTTCTCTAGTTCTCCGCGTGGCTAAAAACGACAGTGCCGTTTTCCTTACGAACTTCAACGGACACGATCCCATCGTCGCCCTTCCGGGTCTGAAACATCGAGATTGCATGATCCCTTGCCGGTTTCTCCGCGTCGAACAATCCCTTGTCGACGATGCCCTGTCTTCCATACCAGATGACAGTAAATGCCATTTTCCCTCGTCCTTCGCGGCAGCCACCACGGGAATTGTAGTCGGTTGGGACGGAAAGTCACACTCTAGCTAACGGCGCTAGGGATGGGCAGGCTCGACAGATCCGTAAGGTTTAACGGCCAGAATTCTAGCTTCCCGTATAAGCGATGACCAATTGTGAGCTTGCCAAGGACGGCGGTTAGCCCGCGGCTTTGATCCTGGGGGATGCCTGCTTCTCTCAAAAGTCGCAGGACGTCGCACCGTTTATCGCGCTCGGCTTGTCGGATTCGTCAGCGAATAATCTGACCCTTCCGTATTGACCAATCCGTTCAACGAAGGTCGCTACCCATCGCCACAACAGGAGGATTATATTCCTCGCCTGCCTCCTCGCAAGAGGTGGTCAGCGCAAATCCTGCATGATGAACTGGTAGGTTTGGCAAATCTCTTCATCAATCTCCCGGCCAGGAATGCCTTGCGCTTCAGCCGCCCGTTTTGCGTCCACGACCATCTCAATCACCATCAGGACCGGGTCGACGATCGGCTCGTCCGCCAGATGGTCCGATATCCAATGATAGAGAAAGTCACTGCCACGCTTGCTCATTCTTCCCGGAAGTCCCGCAGTGAAGCGTGCCGCAAATCCTCTTCGCCCCGCATGTGTTTGACACGCCCGATCAGCCCGGGCTTTACCCATTGCGTCGCCGGTCGCATCATCCAATTTGGGGCCGTCCCCGCGTAGTCCTGGACACGCTGCCAGAGCCGCTCCCGCATTTCCCTATTCAAGGTGAGAAAGGCAGACCCGACATAGCGCCCGGTACCGCGCTCAGCCATTAAGGCAAAGGCTGGCTTGCCTGCCACGCGCTCGACGCCGCGCAAATTAAATTCGTCAGTAGTGTAGCATTTTGCCTTTAGCCAACTGGTCGACGTGCCGCTGCGGTGTTTGCTGTCACGCCGCTTCAACACCGCCCCCTCCAGTCCGGCTTGGTCGAGCAGATGATAGATCCCCTTCGCAGAGGCTCGCTGTACTGAATCCGGCCGCCGGGCTCGATCATGCTGGCCAGAATCTCGGGACGCTCCTCCAGCGGCATATCGCGCAGGTCGCGGCCATTGAGGTGGGGCAGATCGAACGCAACAAAGTACAGGTCATGCTGCCTGCGGGTGATCGCCTTGCGCAGTTCGCCGAAGTCGGACAGGCCGGCGGCGTTCAGGACAATGATTTCGCCGCCGACGATCGCACTCGCGGCGCTAAGGCTCGCCGCCTCTTTCACCAGGTCGCGATACTTGGCTGTCCAGTCGTGGCCGTTGCGCGTGTAAATCCGGGTGCCGTCCTCGTCGATGATGAGCTGCGAACGATAGCCGTAGAACTTAACCTCGTGAATCCGGTCGACGCCTTCGGGAGGCTTTTCGACCATGGCAGTTTAGCGTTATCGACCCTTCCCGATTAAATTAGAGGCCGCTTCAAAAAACGCAAATGTTAGATATAACTAATATAAAGATGATTCGCGGTGGTGATCCGCCATGCCATATCTAATCAGAGAATATCTCGCGGGGCGGATGATCGCCGAATACCGCGCTGAGGCACCGACATCCTACCGCGCTGCCGAGCAGGCAACGAAACGCCCGGTGACGCTCCACCGGACGGGAAACTACTTCCTTGAAGTGACCGACGAGACCAGCGGGCGAGTGTTCGCCTTCCAATACGCAGACTTGCCCTACTGAAAGTAGTGGCGAAGCGCTCCGGGGTCCTCTAACCCGCCATCTTGTTGTAGGCGGCTGCTTGATTTGCGGTGTCAAAGGGCATTGCGGTGTTCGTCCCATTGCCGCAAACGGCCAGGACCGGAAGGCCGGGTGGGTAATAGACCACGTATACTGGGTGGGCTTCTCCGGCGCTCATGTCGCATCACAGCCGGTTGTCCTAATCCGCGCACTGAACGACGAAAACTGCCCGCCACCTTTCGGCAGCGGGCTTGCGCTCAGGCGCCTTAACGACGAGCTATGAGCAGACAAAGCTGGCGCAGGTCACGGTCGTATGTGCCCGAACTTGCGAGCACATCGGCGCAGCGCTTCTTCATCCGCGCAACTTGACTTTCAGACATCTGGGCGATGACGCCTGGCAAGCGCGACTTGCTTGAGCTCACCGCAGATGAGGGTTTGGACGGATCCACGGAATCGACGCCGACCCCAACTCCAACGCCACTCGCTCCYCCAACCGTCGCGCCTAGTCCCGCATTCACGCCGTTGGTGCCACCTACGCTGGCTCCGGCGCCGGCATTGACTCCGTTGGCCCCGCCGACAGAAGCACCTAATCCTGCATTGACGCCGTTCGAGCCACCGACGCTTGCCCCGGCTCCGGCGTTCACGCCTCCGCCGCCGCCGATAGAAGCGCCGGCGCCAGCATTGACGCCGCCGCCGCCACCGATCGAGGCACCTGCACCGGCATTGATGCCGCCCCCACCCCCGACCGACGCACCGGCCCCGACGCCTGCGGAGTGAGCAGGGAAGCACAATACTATCATCAAAACGCTGCCGGCCAAAGTCTTAGCCGGGCTCTCATTGAGGGAATACATGCGAGCCTCCTTCGTTGCCTAACAGTCGATAATGACTGTAGAAGCGCAACTTGTGAGCAGCATTTTAGACCCACCTTATAAAAGCATTCTCGTGAAGATGGCTTGCAAGCTCTCACCTAAGCGGAGTCAATTTTACCCAATCTTCAACCAAAGCCCGCCATTGTTCAGCGGGTATGGTTGGGGTTGGAACACGCACTGAATGGCGCAGTGCGGTCCCGTTAGCCCGTTAGACAACTGTTTGACAATAGCGGCGCCGGCGGACGCGGCGTCATGTCGTCGTCGTCATGCGGCGTAACGGTTCCCCAGCCGTCCGCAGCGAGCAGCCTCCTGGCAGCATCCCAAGCGCAGGTACCTACTCTGATTTTAGTCATGTGCCTCACCTTCAGGGGGTGGCGCGGAAAATCTGGGGGATGTGCGGGCCTGCCAACATCCGCAACATCAGAGGAGCGAGTGCAAGTCACCTTTTGCGGCTTCAGGCACAGTCCCGGCTGAACGAAAAAGGGCCCGCTGGCGCGAGGCAGCGAGCCCTTGTTTACGACTGAAGCAGCGAATTATTAGTTTGCGCCGCCGAGCTGCTTGGTCATCTTGCAGAAATTGTCATGCGCCTTCGCGATAGCCTCGTCGCCGCATTCCTTCATCATGGCTGTACGGTCTTCTTCYTTCATGGCCATCCAGGCAGCYTTGAAYTCCGCCTCGGACTTCATGGTCTTCATGCCGGCATCGGTGAAGAAYGGSGACATTTTCGCCGRATCATCGAGCGCGGAYGTCCCGGTGCTGCCGCCTGCGAGCGCCCAACCGGTGTTCATTGCGAGCATCGCACCCATAGTGAGCATCTTTAAATTCATGGATAATTCCTCCTGCTAAAGGCTGCTCAAATAGCAGCTTGTTCCATCAACTTCGTTCGTCGGAAAAAGTTTCCCCGAGCGATCGCACTTTAACGGGCTGTGTGTGGG
>NZ_JBFUGJ010000258.1:0-8641 GCF_056402975.1 Mesorhizobium sp. P3_A9
ACGCTGGGCTATGGCCAACTGGCGGATTTTCCACATCAGAAAAAACAGAAACGAGCCGCCGAGCACCAGGGGCAGCATGAGATCTGTCATTTGCGCCCGCCAGACAGCCTCGGGCGAGAGATAGGGGAAATTGAAGGAATCAACGAAAAACGCCACGGCAATGAAGAATGCCGTACCGGCAGCGGTGACAGCGATCACCCTGCCCCAGCTCGTCGGCGACAGATCGAGCTTCATTGCGTTCCACTCCGTTAGCCGTCGCTACTATGACGTACCAACGCAAACAAAATGATAAGACTTTCCGTTCAATTCGATATCGACAGGCCTGGCGCGAATGGAAGCATCGCCTCGGAGTCAGCGGCTTTGCGGCAGGACCACCCTTGCCCGCAGGCCGGCGCCGGGCGCGCGCGACAGACCGAGACTTCCGCCATAGAGTTCCACGAGTTCAGCGGCAATCGGCAGGCCGAAGCCATGACCAGGCGTCGCCTCGTCGATGCGGCGTCCTGGCCGCATCACCTCCGGCATCGCCGTCGCGTCGAGACCAGGACCGTCATCATCGATATCGATGATGACGCGGCTATCGTCGGTGTTTGCCGAAACAGTGACGCGCGAGCGTGCCCATTTGCAGGCATTGTCGAGCAGATTGCCGAGGATCTCGTCGAAATCCTGCGTCTCGGTTGCGACCACAACGTCGGAGGCTGCAGAGACGTCGAAGGTCACGCCACGTTCACGATGGACATTGGCCATCATGCCAGTGAGGTCGGAGAGCCTTTCGGCGACGTTGGTGCTGGCACGGGCGGGGCCGCTCAGCGCCGCGGCCCGCGCGCGGGCCAGATGATGGCGGATCAGCCGCTCCATCAATTCGAGCTGGGCGCGCATTGCGGCRACATCGGCGCCAGGGACGGCCCGAGCCATGGCACCGGCCGGTCGCTTCTCCAGCGCCAGGCCTAGCGCCGCGAGCGGTGTCTTCAGGCCGTGCGCCAGATTGGCGACATGACGCCTGGCGCGCGCCAGACCCTCGGCATTGTCGGCCAGCAGACTGTTGACCTCCTCGACCAACGGCAGGATTTCGCTGGGCTGGTCGGTGGAAATCGCGCTGCGCCTGCCGGCGCGGATGTCGGCCAGCCCCGCGCGCAGGCTGGTGAGCGGACGCAGACCGAGCCGCACCTGTGCCAGCATGGCGCCAACCAGCAGAAGCCCCAGCACCGCCAGCGCCAGCGCCAGCGGCAGCAGCGCATCACGCAGCGGCCCATAGATGGCGCGATAGGGCGCTGTCGCAGCCACTGCCACCGCCTCCGAGCCGACCGGCACATCGAGGATGCGCCAATGCAAGGTCTGGCCATCGGCCCCCGCGCCATCGGCTGACCTTGGGCGGCCGAGCGAACGCAGTGCCCCGAACAGATCCGGCAGGCCGGGGAGATTATCGAAGCGACCGGGATGTACCGGCGGCAGCTTCATGGCGGCGTGGCCGGCAAGCGAGGCCGAAACAATTTCGCCGTCCGGCCCGACCACCTGCCACGTCCAGCCCGAGCCCGGGCGGTCGAAAGGCGGCCCGTTCAACGCCGATGTAACCGTAAGCCTGCCGTCGCCATCGCGCTGCACGGAAGCCGCGACCGCAAAGATCTGGCCGTCCAGCCGCTGGTCGATCTGGGAGATGATGAAGCGCTGCAGAATGAAAGCGATGGCGATGCCGGCAAGCAAAAGTGCCGCAACAATGGCGATAATTGCCGCCAGCCTCAGCCTGCCCGCCAGCGAACGCGGGATCAGTCTCATGTCGCGCCCGCGGTCAGCCGGTAGCCGAGACCGCGCACCGTCTCGATATGCTGGTGGCCGATCTTGCGGCGTAACCTGGCGACGATCACTTCCAGCGAATTGGAATCGACCTCGGCGTCACCGTCATAGACGCGGTCGAGCAGATCGGTGCGCGTCACCACGATCTCCTTGCGCAGGATCAGGCTGGACAGCACGCGCCATTCGAGCCCGGTCAGTTTCAGCGGCAGGCCATCGAGCTCGAAAGTGCCGAGTTGCGCGTCGAAATTCAGCGGGCCGCAGGCAATTTTCGTCTGGGCATGGCCGGCCGCCCTGCGCACCAGCGCGCGGAGCCGCATGATCAGCTCTTCGGCCCGGAACGGCTTGGTGAGGTAGTCGTCGGCACCTGCCTTGAAGCCCTCGACCTTTTCCGACCAGCCGTCGCGCGCCGTCAGGATCAGCACCGGCAGGTTGCGCCCTGCCGCGCGCCAGGCCTTGAGCACCGCCTTGCCCTCGACCCTGGGCAGGCCAAGATCGAGAACGGCGACGTCATAGGTGCCGGTATCGCCGAGATGCTGGCCATCCTCGCCGTTGCGGGCAATGTCGACAACGAAATTCTCGCCGCGCAGCGCCTCGCCCAACTGGCTGGCGATCGATCCGTCGTCCTCGACGAGCAGCACCTTCATTGCGTTGATTTTCCCGTATGCGCCTTGACGCCGGCTCCTAGGCCCGCGGGCTTAACTGAAGCTGAACGGCCTGGTTCAGGCTCGGTTCCTGTCACCCGGCTAAAACGGTTGCCATTCCACCACAACAGAAAGGCGACCACGATGATCGACACCCCAGAAACCGCCGACACGGCGACAGCCGGACCACCGGCCACAGAACGCAGACGGCCCTACCTGACCGGCCTGTTCGCCGCCGGATTGATCGCCTTCGGCCTGGTTGCCGGCGGCGCCGTCACGATGCTTGCAGCACCACGCGACAGCGTCGTGCTGATGCAGCCGACAAGCATCGCCGCGCTTTCGCCCTACAGCACCGTCGCCGTTAAAGGCAAAGTCGCCGAGATCTTCGGGAACAAGTTCGTCATCGACGACGGCAGCGGCCGCGCACTGGTCGAAACCGGCCGGCGCGGCGAAGGTGGCACGTTGGTCGCCGCAGGCGAGACTCTGACTGTGCAGGGCCATTTCGACGACGGCTTCATCCATGGTGACTTGCTCGTCCATGCCGACGGCCGCGCCGAGAGCCTGCGACCCCCGAGACCGGGTCCGCGTGGCCTGCTCGACCGGATGCACGGGCCCGATGTCAATACGGTCGCTCCGGGCGTGCCCGGCTGACCCCACCCCGCCCCCTCAAGATAAGGAAACAGACATGAAGAAACTTGCCCTGGCAGGCCTTGCCCTGACCTTGATGGCCTCGGCTGCCTTTGCTCAAGCCGATGTGCCGCCTCCGCCGCCTCAGGCTGCAGTCGATTCCGCGGCTGCCGACAATGCGCCACCGCCTCCGCCCCCACCGGGCCCGGACGGCATGCGCGATCGCCACGGACCGCCGCATGGCCGCGAAGCTGGCCCACCGCCACCGCCGCCATCGAAGGCAGCTCATTTTCGGCTGCGGCGTGGCGACGTCGAGATCGACGCCAAATGCGCTGACGACGAGACCATGAAGGCCTGTGCCGACACGGCTTCACAATTGATCGACAAACTGGCGACGCTGCCGCGCTAGCGCCGCACACTAAAGGACGGCCGCTCAGAAGGCGGCCGTTCGGATTTCGCAGTTTGAAAGCTTGGACCGTTGGCTGATGGACCGGTCGCTGTCAGGTGGGCTCAGCCAGCACGTTGACAACAAATGATGCCGCGATCAGGTCATCGGCATCAAGGCGTAGAGAGCCCTCACCGCCTCCCATGATGGCGGCGACCTTGTGGAAGGTCTTCATCTCATGTTCGGATATTTCGGCATCCTGCATTTTGGCCTTGAGTTCAGCGATACGCCGCCCCAAGGCAGGGGACGTTCCAATTTCACGTTTCGACATGGCCTGGTTTTCTCCTCCCCCAACCCGCTTGTTTTGCCCCGCCCCATCCGCCAGCCACATCGTCCTTCTTATGAGGCACCGCGAATACAAGGCCCCGAACGCCTCATAGGGGCTAAGGTTCCAATCCCGGCAGATCACGAAATAATTACGGGCCGCCCGCGGACTTTCTATTGCCCGGCCATCAGCACCAGCGTCGAAACAGAGTTCCGAGCCTCAACCCGCTTCAGGCACCGACCCGGAATGTTCGGCGTCGCGGTCGCGCATTCCTTGTCAGTGACCACAACGGATTCATTGGGCTGGACGTCGGCGGCTTGAGTCGCCGTGGATGCGAAAAGAACCGTCTGCGTTATCAGCGCCGAGAAGACGGCAACCTGGAACAGCACGGCGGCGAAGGCGATTTTCTTGAGCATGCGAGGCAACGCGCTGGCGGGCATCAGGTTCCCGCTGGTCATGTCTCGCGGCGCAAACCGACACCGTGCTGAAACCACAACATATGTCCTGCGCTACCAAAATTATTGGCGATCCCGACAGGATTCGAACCTGTGACCATCGGCTTAGAAGGCCGGTGCTCTATCCAGCTGAGCTACGGGACCACTGGCCGGCCCCAGGGGCCGGCTGGATATCTGGCGCTGGCCGCCGTTCAATGCGTCCAGGGCGTCCTGCGGTCATAGCGGAAATTCTCCGCATAGGAAATCTGGCGACGCTTGGTCTCTTTCGGCTCCTCAACGCGGAAGGCAAGCCCTTCCTTYTCGGCGTAAGCCACGGCCTCTTCCCGCGTGTCGAAGGTCAGCCTGATCTGGCTTCTCATGTCTCCCGACGTCGTATAGCCCATCAACGGATCGATCTTCTTGCGCATTTCGGGGTCGAATTCCAGCACCCAATGGCCGGTCTTGGCCTTGCCGGACTGCATAGCGGTTTTGGCTGGGCTGAAAATGCGCGCGGACATGGCCACCTCATTGTTGTGCAAGGCAGCATCGCCACCCTTCGCCCGTCATTACTGCGCAATGCGCATGGCGGCAAGGTTTTTGCACTTGCTATGTAACTCCGAAATGAATAGGCAACAGACCGTTCGGAGTGTAGCGCAGGCTGGTAGCGCATCTGGTTTGGGACCAGAGGGTCGGGAGTTCGAATCTCTCCACTCCGACCATCCGCTCGAAAATGCAGTATCGATAGTGGCCTGGCCGCCTTGCGGCATGGCGCTGGTGACTGGCGTCGGGCTGCAACGCAGCAACTCGAGGGTTATCGCCGCGCGACAGGATTCTCAAAGTAGGGTTTGCTTCCAGCACCTAAGCTTCATCAATTCTAGCTCGCATCCGCCGCAATTGCCGGCTTACACTCCCGCAGACGGGGGATAGAAGATGCTTGGGATCGATRCGTGGGTGTCGCTGTTCGGGCCAGCATACTTTGCCTACGCTGGCGTGACGGTTCCATTCATGGTGGCGTGGGCCATCGCTTGTGCGGCGCTGGCGACATGGAACAATCGCGAGAGCCGCAGACAGGCCAGGCTGGCGCCGGGCACAACCGCCTCCCGTTCCTGGGCTGTCAGTATCGGAATTTTTGTGCTGGTCGCAGCCTGCTATGTTGCCGCTCATTCGGCCGTTTATCTGCTCGTCCGACATTTCGTCAGAATGTGGCTCTGAGATTGGCCAAGCTCACCGGCCGATAACGGTGCACTTGAAGGCAAGCTCGCCGGGCGAGAACCCCAAACCTCATTCCCGGCGAGCCTACAACCTGATTTGGAACGCAATCAGGACCGGGGTCAGCCGGCAAGGCTTGTGTAGCAAGATGGATGCCAGCTGTTGTTTCCCGAAATGGCAAAGGGCAGTCCGTTTGCCGGCCGTCTGCACGTCGAGTTTCTCTAAATCTCGAACTCGCGCTRACCCTCATCCATGGCGCTGACCGTTTCGGCGGCAAGCACCCGCGTGATCGGCGTCTTGCGCTCGAGCGCGGTGCGATCGAGCCGATCGACCACGCGCATGGCTGTAGCCAGCGAGCGTTCGATGCGCCGCACCAGATACTGCACGACATGCGGTTCGACCTCGACCTGGCGGTCGGCGAACAGTTTGGTGATAACACCGGCGAGCAGGAGGTCATCGGGCTCGTGGATCTCGACCGTCGCCGCCGCCTTCAGCCGTGAGGCCAGATCGGGCAGCGAGACGCCCCAGGCGGAGGGAAAACGCCGTGCGGTCAACAGCAGCGTCGAGCCGGCACCGCGCACCGCGTTGATCAGATGGAACAGGCCTTGTTCGTCGATCGCGCGCGTATCGACATCGTCGATCAGTGCCGGCCGGGTACCGAGACTGGCGATGCTGTCGCCAATGCGCCCGGCGTCGACAGCCATTGCGTTGGCGCGGGCACGCCAGATGGCGGCCAGATGCGTCTTGCCGGAACCGGCTGGACCTGCCAGCACCACCACCGGCGACGGCCAGTCCGGCCAGCGGTCGACCAATGCCGCCGCCTGGTTGTTGGTGCCGGAGACGACGAGCTCGTCGCGCGAATAGCCGGTGCCGTGGCCGAGATCGAGCGGCAGCTGGCGCGGCGGATCGGTTTTTTGGGCAGTCACTTCAGCGACGCGGTTGCGAGCGGTGGCCGCCGCCGCGATCGGCCGGCAACGGCGGTACGGGCTCCGTCGCGTGGCCCTTGTAGAGCGGCGATTCCAGATAGCGAGCGATAGCGAAGCGCACCAGAACGGCGACGGCGGCGGAAGCCGGCACGGCAATCAACAGGCCGACAAAACCGAACAGCGCGCCAAAAGCGAACAGCGCGAACATCAACCATACCGGATGCAGGCCGACGCTTTTGCCGACCAGCCTGGGCTGCAGGATGTTGCCTTCGATAAACTGGCCGATGAAGAAGACCACCGCGACGGCAACGATCATCGTCCAATCGGGCCAGAACTGGACGAAGGCGACGCCGACGGCCAGCACGAGACCGGTCAGCGAGCCGACATAGGGGATGAACGAGATCAGCCCGGCGAACAGGCCGATGAGGATGGCGAAGTTCAACCCGGTCAGCGTCAGGCCGGTGGCGTACATGGCGCCCAGCACCAGGCAGAGCGTGCCCTGGCCGCGCACGAAGCCGGCGGTCGCCGTGTTGATGTCGCGCGCAATGGCGCGCACGGTCGCGACGTTGTCGCGCGGCACCCAGCTGTCGATGACCGCAACCATGCGATCCCAGTCGAGCAGCATGTAGAAGGCGACGACCGGCGTCACCACGAACAGGCTGACCACCGAGACCAGCGCCATGCCGGAACTCCACAGTGAGGTGAAGACCGTGGTGATCAGGCCGAAGCCGGAGGTCAGCAGTGAATTCAACCCGTCGCGCAAGCCGTTGGCGTTGACGCCGAACTTCTGTTCCAGCCATTTCGGATCAAAGGAGGTGATCAGGCTCTGCAGCCGGGTCAGATATTCCGGCAGTTTGCCGGCGAAATCCGCCATCTGCGTCGCCAGCACCGGAATGAGGATGACGAAGGCCAGCACCAGCACGATGAGGAAGGTGATGAGGATAACCACCGTCGCCATGAAACGCGACAGGCCGAGCCGCTGCAGCCGGTCGGCGACGGGATCGAGGAAATAGGCGAGCACCATGCCGGCGACGAAGGGCAGCAGGATGTCGCTGAACAAATAGAGAAAAAGGGCGAGCAGGGCCGCGCCAGCCACCCAAAACGAGATCTGCCGGCGGAACACGGAGGCCGCGGCAAGATCGGCAGCCGCAGCCTCGATCACCGCCGCTTCTTTCTCAGATGTCCGGATTGGAGCCTTCGCCATAGCCGCTCATATGCCTCAGCCAAGCCACGAGATAGGCCGCGGCCGAAGCCACGGTCAAGACCCCGGACAGCAATATGAGGGCTGGCCGCAGCGGGTCGAGGTGCACGGCAAAGGCAAGTTCCCCCAGCACSACYGCCGCCAGCACGATCTGGATGGYGGTGTTGGCCTTCGAYACSARMAGCGGCTTSAYCTCSACCGGRTGGGCCATSACKGTGGACARSASGACSGCGCAGACGATCAGSSCRTCGCGCGACACCATGGTGACGACCAGCCACARCGGCARCTSSCCGATGAAGCCCAKGACSACGAACACMGARACCARMAGSAGCTTGTCGGCCATCGGRTCGAGATAGGCGCCRAGCYTSGAMTGCTGGTTGAAACGGCGGGCRATGAAGCCGTCGACGCCATCCGAGACGCCGGCAATAACGAAGCCGGCAAAAGCCCAGTCCCAGCGCGCCTGCAGCATCGCCAGCACCACGGCGGGCACGAGAAGAAGGCGCAGAATGGTGATTAGGTTGGGGATGGTCAAATGCTCGGCCCGTCCTCTCAGGTCAGGGATAGATGATGGAGATAGGGAGGCGCCGCAAGTTTCTTGCCACGCAATTCGGCCGTCACGGTGTTCGCTGCGAATGTCGGAAATGCTATCCACGCTTTTGTCGGGCCGAAAGGCGCTCGGATCCGCCGTTATCCTTGCCCCCCGAAACCATTCATGCGAAGAGCCCGCAAACGAGCAGGAAAATTGCGATGAGCAAGCGCGACACAAGCCAGCCCAAAGCGGGCCAGCCCAAAGCGGGCCAGCCCAAAACGAGCAAGCGCAGGAACGGGCTCACCTATGCCGAGGCGGGCGTCGATATCGATGCCGGCAATCTCATGGTCGAGAAGATCAAGCCGCTGGTCCGCGCCACGCGCCGGCCGGGCGCGGATGGCGAGATCGGCGGTTTCGGCGGCCTGTTCGACCTCAAGGCTGCCGGCTTCACCGATCCCGTGCTGGTCGCGGCCAATGACGGCGTCGGCACCAAGCTCAAGATCGCCATCGATGCCGGCAAGCACGACACAATCGGCATCGACCTCGTCGCCATGTGCGTCAACGACATCGTCGTAC
>NZ_JBFUGJ010000259.1:0-8588 GCF_056402975.1 Mesorhizobium sp. P3_A9
TCCTCGTAGTTCTTCGGATCGAAGGTGGTTTCCTTCTGCTTGATCAGCGCTTCGGCGAGCTCAAGCATCTCCTGATCGGGTTTGCCGGCAGGAATGTTGCCGAAATACTCAACCGTGCCGCGCACTTCGTTCGGGTTCCTCAAGGTGCACACGAACATGCCGTTCTCGCGCGCGCCGATCGTCACGATGCGCTCACGGCTGGACAGCACCAGCCGGGCGATCGCCAGCTTGCCGGATTTGCGCATCGCTTCGCGCAGCACAGCGAAGGTCTCTTCGGCCATCGCCCCATCCGGCGCCATGTAGTAGGGCGCATCCTGGTAGATGACATCGACCTCGCCCTCATCGACGAAGGCCTCGATGTTCATCGTGTGGTTGGATTCGATGCGCACCGCGTCGAGGTCGGCGTCATCGATGATGATGTACTGCTTGTCCTCATACTCGTAACCCTTGACCAGGTCCGAGCGCTCGACAAGCCCGAGTTCCGGATCGACCGGCTTCATGTTGATGCGGTTGTGGGTCTTCTTGTGCAGTTGATTGAACGAGATGCGCTCGCTGGTCGTCGTTGCGGGGTATAGCCGCACCGGACAGCTGACGAGGCTGAGCTTGAGATAACCCTTCCAACTTGCCCTTGGCGCCATGATACACTCCTACGCGGCCATGCACTGACATTGACTGCAGCGCTTTTCGTCCGAAGGACGATCAAGGCCGCGCAAATCCTACACCGACGCCAAAGATACAGGCAAATCCCTGACGAAATCTTCCGCTACGCTTTTGAGGTCGTTGGGAGAGAATAATTCAAATTGTCGGAAGCGTCGATGGCGGAGCGCCAGTTCCTCGCCCCCACGGGAGTGGGGGCGAGGAACCCAAGCTTATTTGAACACCGGCAAATCCCGCGCAAATTCCTCGATCTCCGCCCAGGGATCGCCCGAAGTCTCCAGCAGCCCCGGCAGCGACGAGTAGTTCAGATCCTGCGGCGCATCGATCGTCTCCAGATCGCTCCAGCTCACCGGCGTCGAGGCCGGCAGATTGGTGCGGGCGCGCAGCGAATAGGGCGCCGCCGATGTGTGGCCGCGCGCGTTGCGGTGATAGTCGATGAAGATGCGCCTCTTGCGGTTGTCCTTGCCCATGGTGGTGGTGAAAGTGTCGGGCGCGGTCGCCGCCAGATGGGTTGATATGGCGCTGGTCGCCTGATGCAGCTTCTTCCAGTTCTGCTTTGATGTAACCGGCACCGTGATGTGGATGCCATTGCCGCCGGAGGTTTTTGCGAACGGCACCAACCCCAGCCCCTCCAGTTCGCCCTTGATATGCACCGCGGCCTCGACCACCTCGCGCCACGAAATCCCCTCGCCCGGGTCGAGGTCGAAGACGATCTGGTCAGGCTTGTCGAGGCTGGTGCGGTGCGTGCCCCAGGTGTGGAACTCGACGACGCCGAACTGCGCCAGCGCCAGAAAACCCTTGGCGCCTTCGACCGACAGGAAGGATTTGGTCTCGCCCTCGGAATTCATCGTCTCGAAGGTCACCACCGAAGGCGGCATGCCGGTGAAGGCRTGGCGCTGGAAGAAACAGTCTTTTGGCAGGCCGGTCGGGCAGCGCACCAGCGACACCGGGCGGCCAAGGATGTGCGGCAGCATGAAATCGCCGACCAGTGCGTAGTAGACGGCGATGTCGAGCTTGGTCGGCCCGGTCTTGCCGAACAGCCGCCGCTCCGGATTGGTCACCCAGATGGTGGCAAGATCGGCCTCCGAGATCAGCCGCTTGCGYTTKGSCGMGACCGGCGTCGACAGSCCGACATCSCKSARRCCGCGAAACACGCCATGGCGCAGCGMRTTGTCGGCGGTRCGGTTGGCATARTGGATRCGCGCSGAAAACARCGGTTTCACCCAGTGCATCTCGCGCATGATTTCGCGYGGCACGCCTTCGGGYGSGGTCGCGCCCGATGTCAGCGGCTCCAGCCGGGCGAGCAGGTCGGCCGCGGTCGCGGCATCGAAACCGGTGCCGACCTTGCCGCGATAATGCAGTTCGCCGTCCTCCCACTCGGCCATGCCAAGGGCAGCCAGCCCTTCCGCCGCTTGCGAGATCGTGTAACCGGCGATGACGAAATCGTCCTTCTGCAGCGCCTTGCACTTGGTCCAGCTCTTGGTGCGGCCGCTCTGGTAGATCGCGGTGGCGCGTTTGGAGACGACGCCTTCGAGCCCGAGCTCCGTCGCCTGGTCGTAAAGCCCCTGCCCCGAGCCCTCGACATGGTCGGAGAACTGGATGGCGGAGTTGGCGCCGAGGCCGCCAAGCAGTTCCGCCAGCAGCGCCTTGCGCCGGATCAGCGGCGTCTTCATCAGGTCCCAGCCATCGAGATGCAGCAAGTCGAAGGCATAGAAATGCAGCTTGCTGCCGGCGCCCTCGGCCAGCGCATCCTGCAGCAGCGCGAAGCGGCTGATGCCCTTCGCATCCAGCACCATGATCTCGCCGTCGATGATCGCCTCGCGGCACGGCAGTTTTGCGAAAGCATGCGGCAGGTCGCCATAGCGCTTCGTCCAGTCGATGCCGCCTCGGGTGATCAGCCGCACCTCGCCATTGGAGACATGCGCCATGGTGCGGTAGCCGTCGAATTTGATCTCGTGCAGCCAGAGCTCGTTGGTGTTTTCGGCAGGCCCTTCGCCGCCCGGCGGGTTTGGCACCTGCGTCGCCAGCTGCGGTTCAATACGGCTGAGCGCCGGCGCCTTCACCGCGCCCGGCAGCGTGCCGGGTTTCAAGGAACCCGGCTTTGGCGCGGACTTCGCTGACGGTTTCGTGGCGGCCGCCAGTTCTTCGATGCGCAAACCGGACTTCACGCTTTCCGGCCGCGCTTCCAGAATGTTCAGCGCCGTGTCGGCGGCGAGATCGCGCTCCTTGAACAGCAGCCAGTTCTTTTTCTCCGCGTCCTCGCCGGGCTTGGGCTTCAGGCGGGTCAGCATCCAGCCGCCATTGAGTTTTTCGCCGGCGAGGCGAAACTTGAAGGCGCCAGTGCGCAGGCTCTTCTCGACATCGTCCATCGGCGCCCAGGTGCCGGTGTCCCAGACGATCATCGGCCCGCCGCCATACTCGCCCTCGGGAATGACGCCCTCGAAGTCGATATATTCGAGTGGATGGTCCTCGGTCTCGACCGCCAGCCTTTTGTCGGCCGGGTTGAGCGAAGGCCCGCGCGGCACCGCCCAGCTCTTCAGCACCTCGCCGACCTGCAGGCGCAGATCATAATGATCCGCTGTGGCGTGGTGCTTGTGGACGACGAAGCGGTTGCCGTCGGCGGAAATGAGGCCGCCGGCGGGTTCGGGCGTTTTCGAGAACTCACGCTTGGCGCGATAGGTTTTGAGTTTTGGCGGGGTGGTCATGGTCAGGCGGTGGCGGATGCGGATGCGCTTTCCCAGCGCCGCGTTCCGTCACACCCCCCTCTGTCCTGCCGGACATCTCCCCCGCAAGGGGGGAGATCGGATGTCATTTCGGCTTTCGCCAATCGCCGATGTTGAAAGTGACGTGCTGCCAACCAAGCGGCCAATCTCCCCCCTTGCGGGGGAGATGTCCGGCAGGACAGAGGGGGGTGCTGTCCCGCCAGCATTTCAGATTTCCCAGCGCAATGCGAAGAAACAGCGGCCACGCTCAATCGTCGGCAGCCGGCGTCAGCTCAAGCTCGGCCGGGGTCAACCCCTGTTGCAGCTGGCTCAGACGGAACTCATCCACCCAGTAGGCCTCGCCGTCGACCAGCACGCGTGCCTGGTAGGCACCGTCCGAAAAGCTTTGGGCGGTGATGTAGACCTTGTGGTTGTCGAGCGCCTTGCGAACCGCTGCGCGCTTGGCATTCTGGCCGATGACGGGACTGAACATGACGCTGCCCTCGGTCGCCCTGACACGCAACATGGCCGCTTCCACGGCCTGGCGACTGGTCTCAAGGATGACGGAGACACGCTGTCCTGTCAATTTCGCGGACAACGGGTCGGCCGCGCGGCTTACGATCCGCTGCTGGTGACCTTTGTGCCGATCGTCGTGAACTTGGCATTGATCGCATTGCCGAGCGCGCCGGCGCCGGTGATGATGGCAAGCGCGATGAGGGCGGCGATCAGGCCATATTCGATGGCSGTSGCGCCRGTTTCATCCCGCATGAAACGGGAAACGATTGCTGGCATTTCTAGCCCCTGGTTTCTGATCCCTCGCACAACCCTATAGACACCGCGAGTTGCGGTTCGGTTAAATTTTGCCAGCCTTTTGAGGGTGCTTGCGCGCGGAGCTGAATCAAAACATGAAGCATCCGCTCAACGGACACGGCTTGGTTGCAGGCGGCCCAGGCCGGAGCTGTTTTCAGCTTGCCGGTCTGGAACCGCCCACCCGCCTTGTGTCCTTCCCAAGACAGCGGACCAGATAGGCGCATCGACGCCGATCCGCTTTGACATGGATCAAGTGCCAAATGCACCCACGGGTTTGGCCTTTGGCAGGCGCGAAACATCTTCAGGCGCCGGGCCCTTTTTACTGGGCTCGCGAACCCCCATGTCGAAATCCGCTCCCGGCGAACGACATTGATCCAGCGCCGACGAGGCGCGATCAGGTCAAACGACAGGGAGCACCATCATGGCCAAGATGCTTGTCATCTACAAAAACCCCGCCGATCCGGCGGCCTTCGAGCCGCACTATTTCGACATCCATCTGCCGCTCGCAAAACAGCTTCCCGGGCTGCAGCGCTACGATGTCAGCAAACAGCCGATCGTGAACATGCTACCAGGCGAGACACCTTACATCGTGGCGACCCTCTATTTCGACAGCCTGGACGCCATGCGTGCGGCCTTTGCCAGCGAGATCGGCAAGGCCTGCGCCGTCGACCGTCGCAAATACGCGCCTGACGACCGTGTGACGATGCTGCTTTTCGATTCCGAGGCGATGTGAATCGTTAATTCGCGGGCAGGCCTCAGGGGCAGAAAAACCCGCCGTCTTGGGGCGGCGGGTTTGATGGTCACGTCGAACGACTGTCTGATGTCAGAACGTGGACGGGAGCGCTAGCGCCGTCAAGCCGCGGCTGAAATATCTCGGCGAGAACGCCACGGCCGAGCGGCCCTCGTCTCAGACAGCCTCGCTCTCGAAGATCAGCATATCGGCGCCACCCGTCGCGAAGATCTGCAGATCGGCTGCAGCCGCCTGCCCCTCGGCACTGGCGAATGCATTCTGGATGGCGGCCAGGTCGTCGAACTGCAAGGTGGCGATCAGATAGACCTTCGCTGGTCCCGCCGGCGTCATGACAGGGCCGCGGCTGATTTCGTAGCGCCGCAATCCCGGAATGGTCTTGGCCAGCGGAATGTGCTTTTCGCGATAATAGGCATCGAATGCCGCAGGATCCCCAGGCGTGCCGTACATCACCACCAGGCTTGCCATCATTGCCTCCCGAAATCGTTGCGCTGCAGGAGCGTGATGACTTTGCCGGGAGCTTGTCAATCCGCCCTTCCCTGCTAAGGCAAAGGAGCATGGACGGCAGCCTCAGTTCTTCAATCGCCGCAACCGGCGCATCACGCCCTGAACCGCCTTGTACAGCCCGGGCTTCGAGCGCACGAAAAGCTCGGCCTTCCCGCGCAGTTTGATATAGGCGGTCGAACCCCTGCCCTTCAGCGTCACCGCCTCGCACACCTCGGCCAGCACCGCGCTCGAAGCGCCGATATGCTGCTTGTAGCCCTGGCTGCCGACCGACAGGTCGAAATAACCAAGCCCCTGCTCGCGCGCCCACACCATCAGCTTGCCGATCGTCGTCAGGCCCGGCGAGACGTTGGGAACCGCGTCCTGGTCGATCCCGAGCAGAAGCGCGTGCAAGGTGCCCTTCATGACCAGCACGTAGATGACGGCGAGATAGGCTTCACCGKCACGCAGCCCGAACAGCCGCACCGAGCCGTCGGACAGGCCTTGCAGGGCGGCGTTGCGGTAGAATTCGACGACCGGCGCCTGCGTCAGGAGGTCGAAACGCCCGAGCTCGCGGAAGCGGTTGAGCCTTAGCTCCAGAAGCGTGGCGAACTGCTGCTCCACCAATTCAGGCGTCTCGGCTTCGACCAGATCGAGCTTGCCCAGCTGTTCGAAGCGGCGGCAGTGCTTGTGGAAATTCTTGGCGAAGGACGATTTGCAGACGCGCTTGATCAGCGTCTCCGGATTGCCGTCCAGGGCCAGGCTCGAGGCGATCTGGATGGAGTCGCGCGCCGCCGAAAGCAGCGCCAGCGGATTGTCGACGCCGTGAATCTGTTGCGGGATTCCCGCGATGTGGAAGCGGTCCGTCGGCGGCAGCACGGCGCGCACCGCCGCCCAGGCGTCGTCGGCGCTCTGCCTAGTCCAGGGTCTCGCATCGGCCAGCAGCGGCGCCGCGTAGTCGCACACGCCGCCGCTCAGCCATTCGATCACGTAATGGCCCCGAGCACGGCGGCGCATCAGCGGCAGCAGCATGACCGGCGCACCCGTGGCGGCATCGTTGACCTCGACGACGAGCAGCTCCGCGTTTTCGGGCATCAGCCGTTTGGCGATCCCTTCCACCCAGGCAAAGCCCTGGTGGCCGGTGCACAGGCCGGTCTCCTCGAGGCGCAACCAGAGGGGCTTTGCGGTGTCGAAGCTGGTGTGCAGCCGCGCTTTGTAGCGCGCGACAGCAACAGCCGGGGACAGTGGTTGGCCCTGTACATCCACCACCTCAGCTATTCGCATTGCCTGGCCTGCCACCTACGTCTCCCGTCGTTCAGGCCTGCCTTGAACGTCCTCCACGCGAACGCCGCAAACCCCGCATCAGTCCCTGGGCCGCATTGAGCAGCCGGGGGTTGGAGCGCACGAAGGCCTCGGTCCGGTTGCGGACATCGATGCCGGTGCTCACCACTTTGCCTCGCATCGTGTAGCCGTGGCAGAGTTCGACCAGCACCGAACCCTTGGCGCCCATATTTGCCTTGTAACTCTGGTTGCCGACCGACAGGTCGAAATAGCCAAAGCCCCGCTCGCGTGCCCAGCTCATCAACCTGCCCATGATCGCAAGTCCCGGTGAGACATTGGGCACGACGCTCTGGTCCATAGCTATCAGCAGAGCATGAACAGTGTCTTGATGAACCAGAAGATACTGGACCGCGATCAGAGCCTCGGCCACGCGCAGCCCGAACAGCCGCACCGCTCCGTCCGAAAGGCCGCGAACAGCGGCGTTGCGGTAGAAATCGACGACTTTTTCCTGCGTCAGCAGGTCGAAGCGGCCAAGCTCGCGAAAGCGGCTGAGCCGCATCCGGACCAGTTCGCCGAAGATACGCTCCACCTCGGCCGGCGTGCCGGCCTCGACCAGTTCCACATCGCCGAGCCGTTCGAGCCGGCGCCAGTCCTTGCCGAATTCCTTGACGAAGGAGGGCTTGCACAAGCGCTTGAGGACCGTGTCCGGATCGCCGTCAATGGCGAGGCCGAAAGTGGTCTGGAGGGAATCGCGCGTCGCCGCGAGCAAGGCAAGCGGATTGGCGACGCCGTTGATCTCCGGTGGAATCCCCGTAATGTGGAACCGGTCCGCCGGCGGCAGCACGGAGCGCACCGCGGCCCATGCGGCCTGTGCGGATTGTGTGGTCCACGGCCTCGCATCGGCCAGCAGCGGTGCCGAATAGTCACTGACGCCACAGCTCAGCCATTCGATCACCCGATGGCCGAATGCCGGCCGGCGCATCAGCGGCACCAGCATCCTGGGTTCGCCCGTCGTGGCGTCGTTCACCTCGACGATGAGCGGTTCGGCACCTTGCGGCATCAGCCCCGCGACGATCCCCTCTGCCCACGCATAATTCTGGTGACCGGTGCACACACCGCTTTCCTGGAAGCGCAGCCAGAGTGGTCTGACCGCTTCGAGACTTGTGTGCAATCGCGCCGTGTAGGCGTCGTTCGCGGGAACGGTCACAGGATGGGAGGCTTCCCCTTCGGGCAAGCCGTCCACCGCAGCAATTTGCATTGCCTGGCCTGCCAAATCCATCTCCTATCGTCTTGCCGCGGCGAACGTGACCGCCCGCCGCCAGGAGCCCAGGCGGCTGTTACGCTGCTGGTCCGGGTGCTCGATGTTCCACATGCGGTGATGCACGAAATACCATGATGCCGCGAGCACGAAGGTCTCGGAGACCGCCGAACCCAGCAGCGCCCAGGGCGGGGACGCGATTGCCAGCAGGATCGCGATCAGCGCCAGCCCGACGATCGCGCCGCCCAAGGTGATGAAGGCCACGATCCGGAAATCGCCGAGGATCTCGAGCACGATGCGGGGCATGATGTAGAGCATGATCGGGATAAAATTCACCGTCACGAAAAGCCCGATGAACCCAACCGAGGCATCCTGGAGAGCCTGGGATTTGATCATCGGCAGAACGAACAGGATGGCGCAGCCATAGGCCAGGCCGCCGAGCCCCATGACCACCGACCAGATCTTCGCCTGCGCCCAGACGCGGCGCGTTTCGCCCAGCCGCATCAGTTTGGCGAGCTCCGGCTGCGTCATGTTCACGAAAGCAAGGCTGATGATGCGCAGCGGTGCGAACAGCACGATCACCGCCGCCAGCGGTGCATAGGCGGCAGGCCCGGCAATGCCCGCGACCAGCAGCGCCAGGCATTGCCCC
>NZ_JBFUGJ010000260.1:0-8561 GCF_056402975.1 Mesorhizobium sp. P3_A9
ATATGGCGCCTGATGCCTTGCGCCAGATCAATCCTTGCAAAATTCAGATTGGGCGAAATTCAGGCTGGGCCGAAACCGGCGGCCAATGCCATCCGCACGAGCTGCGGCAGACTTGTCGCCTGCATCTTGGCCATGACGTTGGCGCGGTGCACCTCGACGGTGCGTGGGCTGATATTCAGATCATAGGCGATCGACTTGTTGGGCAATCCAGCCACAACGCCCGAGAGAACCTGGCGTTCACGGTCGCTGAGCCGCCCAAGCCTCGTCTGGATCGAAGCGACATCGTCGAGCTCCACCGGCTTGTCGACAAGCTGTTCGGCCGCACGCTGGATGGCTTCGATGAGGACAACGTCCTCGAACGGCTTCTCGATGAAATCCGTGGCGCCGGCCTTCATCGCCTCGACCGCCATGGGGACATCGCCGTGACCGGTGATGACAACGGCTGGAAGTGCGGCATTGGCGCTCACGAGATTTCGCAAAAGCTCCACCCCGGTCATGTCAGGCATGCGCAGGTCGGTCACCAGAACACCATTTCTGATGCTTGAAGCCGCGACCAGAAAGTCGGTTGCGCTCTCATGCATCTTGACGGCGAAGCCGGACATTGTGAGCAGAAAAGCCAACGACTTCCTGACCGCTTCCTCGTCATCGACGATGTGAACGATGTAGTCACCCGTCTCCATGCGCGTCCTCTTCCGTAAATGCGGGGAGCGTGAACCTGAACGTCGCGCCACCGGCAGCGTTGCGGCTCACCGTCATCGTGCCACCATGCGCTTCGACGATCCGCTTGGAGATCGACAGTCCAATTCCCATGCCGCCAGGCTTTGTCGTCACGAAGGGTTTGAAAAGCTGGCCGGAAATCTCCTCGGAAATCCCTGGCCCGGTGTCTTCGACGACGACGGCGATTTCGCCATCCTGCGCGGCATGGGTGCGCACGACAAGCTCGCGGCGCGCGCTGTCGTGCATGGCGTCCATGGCATTGCGCATCAGGTTGGTCAGCACCTGCTGGATCTGTATGCGGTCGACCAGCACGGTTGCCGGTCCGGGCGCGAAGTCGAACACCGTCCGCACCCCGCGTTCTCGCGATCCCACCAAGGCCAGGGCCCCAGCCTCTTCCACCAGGCTGCGAAGGTTCTCCGGCGCCTTCTCGGTGGCGCCCTTGGTGACGAATTCGCGAAGATGGCGGATGATCTGCCCCGCGCGCAGCGACTGCCGCGCGGTTTCCTCCAGCGCAGACCGCATCTTGGCCGCCACGGCGTCATCCATGTCGCGCAGCAGGCGGGCACAGCCTTGTACGTAGTTCGCAATCGCCGAAAGCGGCTGGTTCAACTCGTGGGCGAGCGTCGAGGCCATTTCGCCAAGTTCGTTGAGGCGTGCCAACCTCGCCAGTTCGCCCTGGACTTCATGCAGACGCGCCGCCGATTCCTGACGCTCGGTAAGGTCGCGGATGAAGCCGGTAAAAAACGTCTTGCCACCCGACTTCATCTCGCCGACCGCCAGTTTCATCGGAAACGTCGAGCCGTCCTTGCGTCGTCCGACGACAACGCGATCGATTCCGATGATCCGTTTTTCCCCGGTGGTCAGGTACCTGTGCATGTAGCCATCATGCTCGTGGCGATAAGGCTCCGGCATCAGCAGGCGCACATTCTCTCCGACGACCTCTTCTTCGGCATAGCCGAACTGCCTAACCGCGGCGGCATTGAACGAAACGATCGTGCCGTCCTTTTCGATGACGACGGTCGCGTCGGTCACCGTATCGAGAATGGAGCGAAGATGGGCCTCGCGAGCATCGAGCGCGCTTTCGGCCCGATCGATTGCCTTGCTGGCGTGGTGCAGCATTTCGCCCATCCAGGCGATTGCCAGGCCGACCGAGGCGAAGACGACGAGTTCAACCGGATTGTGGGCAAGATCGTGCTGAAAATTGTCCAGCCAGAATGCTCCGCCTAACGAAAGCGCCACGGACAACAGCCCGGGCCGGATGCCGCCGGCGATCGAGGCGATGAGGATGGCAGGCGTAAAGAGAGTAAAAGTCGCCCGGTCTTCGAGCACTCCTTGCAGCAGAATTCGGATCAGGACAGCGGCTGCGACCATGACAATCGCCAGCAAATAGCCATCGCGTCCTTCGAAACGGCGAGACAGCACCGCTTGCAGGAAGCGTCCTTTGATACCGGTAATGTCCCGCGCTGGCATGAAATTGGTCACCGCTGAGCTGAAAGGATGCTGCCAAGCTCAGCCAACGTAACTGAACACCTGTCACTTAGCGCATTTTTTCCGTTCGTCCCGAACAGAATGGGAAGGAGCGCTGGCCCGCGAGGCAAGCAAGCGGGCCGTAGTTCCTCACGGCGTGCCGGATGGCCGCGTCATATCCGGATATTTCGTGCGCCGGTTTGCGCCAGCGCAAATCGCAATGCCATCCCCCAGCGTAGAAAGCCGCAACGGTTGATGCCGTGATGAACCCAGGAAAGGAACTATTCCATGAAACTGCCCCTGATCGCCGCGGCCATCGCGTTGTTCGCTCTGACCGGCTCGGCAAGCGCTGAAGAACACGTCGTCCAGATGCTCAACAAGGGCGACAAGGGCTCGATGGTCTTCCAGCCCGCTTACATAAAAGCTGTGGCCGGAGACACGATCAAGTTCGTGCCAACCGACAAAACCCACAATGCCGAAACCATCAAGGGAATGTTGCCGGACGGCGCTGACCCCTTCAAGGGAAAAGCAAGCGAGGAGATCACCGTGACCCTAACCAAGGAAGGCGTCTACGGCGTGAAATGCGCACCCCACTACGGCATGGGCATGGTTGCCTTGATCGTCGTCGGCAAGCCTGTGAACCTCGACGCTGCAGAGGCGGTCAAGCAGCCCGGCAAAGCCAAAACGGTGTTTGCGGAGCTGTTCGGCGAGGCGACGAAAGCCGCCTCCAACTGACCCTCCATAGATACCCTCCGGTTGGCGATCGCCGGAGGGAAACGGCCGGACGGACCATGGGGGAGGTCCAGTCCGGCCTATTTCGTATAGAGCGCTCCGCACGACCCTCTCCCGCCAACTCGACAGTCGCCCGGAAATAAGTGCGGTTTGCGCCAGCGCAAAGACGGTTCCCGCAAACAGGCTAATCTCAGCGCATCAAGTGGTTGACGCACAAGGAGATTGAAATGCTTACGCGACGTGAAGCTCTGCTGGGATCTGTCCTTACTGCAGCCGCGGTGGCGGCGATCGGCGCAATGCCGGCTGTGGCGAACGCCAAGGAAGTGGCCGGACTGCCGCGCGAAAAGGTCACCCTTGTCGCGCCACCCTTCGTCCACGAGCACGACCAGGTGGCCAAGGACGGTCCGAAAGTCGTCGAGTTCACCATGACAATCGAGGAGAAGCCCGTCGTCATCGACGCCGATGGGACGCAGCTCAATGCAATGACCTACAATGGCTCGATCCCTGGTCCGCTGATGGTTGTCCATCAAGGCGACTATATCGAGCTCACCCTCATCAATCCCGACACCAACACGCTTGCGCACAACATCGACTTCCACGCTGCCACCGGCGCGCTTGGTGGCGGCGGGCTGACCCTGATCAACCCCGGCGAGCAGGTAACGCTGCGCTTCAAGGCAACGCGCACGGGGACGTTCGTCTACCACTGCGCCCCCGGCGGACCGATGATCCCGTGGCACGTCGTGTCGGGCATGAGCGGTGCGGTAATGGTGCTGCCGCGTGACGGCCTAAGGGACGACAAGGGCAAATCCATCCGCTACGACCGCATCTACTATATCGGCGAAAACGACTTCTACGTCCCTCGCGACGAGCAGGGCAAATTCAAGAAATACGATACCGCCGGCGACAACTACGACGACACCGTCAAGGTCCTGCGCGGATTGATCCCGACCCACGTCGTGTTCAATGGCAAGGCAGGATCGCTGACCGGCGAGAACGCCATGAAGGCGAAGGTCGGCGAGACTGTTCTGATCGTCCATTCGCAAGCCAACCGCGATACGCGGCCGCATCTGATCGGCGGGCACGGCGATTACGTCTGGGAGCAAGGCAAGTTCGCCAACCCGCCCGCAAAGGACCTGGAGACCTGGTTCATTCGCGGTGGCTCGGCCGGCTCGGCCCTGTACACATTCCTGCAGCCGGGCATCTACGCCTACGTGAACCACAATCTGATCGAGGCCGTGGAACTTGGCGCGACCGCGCATTTTACGGTCGACGGAACCTGGGATGACGACCTGATGAAGCAGGTCGAAGCCCCAAGGGCCATTACGTCATAGTGACGAGGATCCGATCCTGAACATCGACGCGACCTTGCGCCATCCGCGCAAGGTCACGTACGCGCCGGACGAAACGCCATGTCTTTCAATCCCATCGTTGCCCTCGGAAGTATCGCGACTGCCGCGTTGATCGTCATGGGCGCGACCAGCGCGCTTGATAGGTTAGCCGGTTCGCTCATGGCGAGCCCCGAACTTGTGACCCTCGCGCCCRGATCGTTCGACCATCCTCAACCAGGTGAATTCCTCGGCGAAGGCCATCCTGTCGCAGCGCCGCGCATCCTGGCAAGGGTCGGTGCTCCGCTGAAGATYATGAAGTACCAGGTGAGTGCATCCGAATACGGACATTGCGTCAACGCCGGCAGTTGCAAGGCGGCTGACACTCAGGGCAGCGGCAATTTGCCGGTTACCGGCGTTAGCCACATCGACGCCGAGGCCTATGCGGCCTGGCTCTCGGCCCAGACCGGCGCGACCTGGCGGCTTCCGACAGATGAGGAATGGGCCTACGCCGCCAGCGAACGGTTCCACGGCGACATCGAGGGCGGCGCCGGCGATCCCAACAATCCGGCGCTGCGCTGGCTCGCCCAGTATCGCACCGAGGCTTCGCTCGGACGTAAATCGGATCCAGAGCCGAGGTTTCAGGGAGCGTTTGGTACCAACTCAAAAGGGTTGGCGGATATCGCGGGCAATGTCTGGGAATGGACATCGACCTGCTACCTCCACGCAGCGGTAGCCGCTGACGGCATCACCATTGTGAGTTCGATTGACAATTGTGGGGTGCATGTCGTGGAGGGGTTCCACCGCACATACATGTCCAACTTCATCCGGGACGGGAAAAGTGGTGGCTGTGCGGTCGGCACGCCGCCAGACAATCTGGGTTTCCGCCTTGTCCGCGAACGGCTCAACGTCGTGCGAGCCACCCTGCGCCGTCTTGGATTCTCTTGACGCGCGGATGCCGCGTTTCGAGGCGAGGCTTGGAGAGAACACAATCGCCGAAAGGATCACCATGAGTTCATCCGCCATCGATCAGGCGCGGCCGGCTGCCGAGCAGCCGTTGGCCGATGCGGGAGTTGACCGGGCGAGCATTGGCGCGCTGGTCCGCGAATTCTATTCCAGACTGCGGACGAACAAACGGCTCGGGCCGATCTTCGCGCGTGAGATCACCGGCGACTGGGAGCCGCACCTCGAGAAAATGACCGACTTCTGGTGTTCCGTCATTCTCAAGACCGGCGACTATCACGGGCGCCCGGTGCCTGCGCATCTGAAACTGAAGGACGTGACCGAGGCCGATTTCGACATCTGGCTGGGTATATTTGGGGAGACAGCGGCAGCGCTCTTTGCCCCGCAAACGGCTGCGGTCTTTGTCGATCGAGCCGAACGCATTGCGAAAAGCCTCAAGCTGGCGATGTTCTTTCGCCTTCCGCCGGCTGATAGCGTTTCGGCTGTCCAGGACGGCTGAGCAGGAACACTTGCCCGGCGCCCGCCGCTCGAAAAGCGACAACCTCTTCTTGGTGAAATCGGCTCGCGTTTGCGCCAGATCAAATCAGCGGCCGCGCACCCATGCGAAACCCGAGGGACGATTTCGCCCTGACGGGGCATCTGACGGTGGACGCACATGCTCGCTCAACTGACATCCGGCGAACGCCAACTTTCAATCGTCGTGCTGATCCTGATGACCATGGTCGGACTGGCCATGGCGGCAGCGGGTCGCGGCGATCCGATCGGCGTGCACGGCTTCATCATCGTGGTTGCAAGCATTGCGATGATCTTCGTCCTGCTTTCAGTGTTTTACGCCCCCGAACCGTCTGCCGAACGTCTGGATCACTATTATGACGACCCGAGCAAGGTGGGCGTCATCCTCACCATGATCTGGGCCATGGTCGGCATGTTCTTCGGCGTCTGGGTGGCGAGCCTGCTGGCCTGGCCGGATCTGACATTCGATGCGGCCTGGGCCAGTTTTGGCCGCTTGCGGCCGGTTCATACCAGCGGCGTGATCTTCGGCTTTGGCGGCAATGCGCTGATCGCAACGTCTTTCCATGTGCTGCAGCGGACCTCACGCGCCCGGCTGCCCGACCAGTTCAGTCCCTGGTTCGTCCTGCTCGGCTACAATTTGTTCTGCGTCCTGGCCGCGACCGGCTATTTCATGGGCGTCACGCAGTCGAAGGAATATGCGGAACCGGAATGGTACGCCGATATCTGGCTGGTCATCGTCTGGGTGGTGTATTTCGCGATCTACATTCGCACGCTGGCTCGCCGCAAGGAGCCGCACATCTACGTCGCCAACTGGTACTACATGGCCTTCATCCTGGTCGTGGCGATCCTCCATATCGTCAACAACCTGGCCGTGCCGGTGTCGTTCGGCCACGCCAAAAGCTATTCGGCATTTTCCGGCGTCCAGGACGCGATGGTCCAGTGGTGGTACGGCCACAACGCCGTCGCGTTCTTCCTCACCTCCGGCTTCCTCGGAATGATGTACTACTACCTGCCCAAGCGGGCCGGTCGGCCGATCTATTCCTACCGGCTGTCGATCATCAGCTTCTGGGGCATCACCTTCATGTATATGTGGGCCGGGTCACACCACCTGCATTACACCGCCCTGCCCGAATGGGTGCAAACGCTGGGCATGACGTTTTCGCTGGTCCTCCTGGTGCCGTCATGGGCCTCGGCGGGAAACGCGCTCGCCACCCTCAACGGCGCCTGGCACAAGGTGCGCGACGACGCCACGCTGCGTTTCATGATGGCGGCGGCGGTGTTTTATGGCCTGACCACCTTTGAAGGATCGTTCATGGCGATCCGTCCGGTCAACGCGCTTTCCCACTATACCGACTGGACCATTGGTCACGTCCATGCCGGTGCCCTGGGCTGGGTGGCGCTCATCACCTTCGGCTCGCTCTACTGTCTGGTGCCGGCACTCTGGAAGCGCGAACGGATGTACTCGGCCAGGCTGGTCGAGGTGCATTTCTGGTTGGCGATCTCGGGAACGGTCATCTACGTCTTCGCCATGTGGAATTCCGGAATTCTGCAAGGCTTGATGTGGCGGACCTACAACGAGAACGGAACGCTCACCTATTCCTTCATTGAATCCATGGTGGCGATGCATCCCTACTACATCGCGCGCGCCTTTGGCGGGCTGCTGTTCCTGCTCGGTGCCATCACCGGCTCCTACAACATGCTGATGACGATCCGCGGCCATTCGCAAGCCGCGCTGCAACCGGGCGATGACACGCCGCAGCGCCATCTGGCGCCTGTCGCCCAGCCGGCGGAGTGAGGACCATGCCAGAGTTCCACCGCAAAATCGAACGCAGCGCCATCGGCTTCGTCCTTGCCATCGTCGTCGTCTCCAGCATTGGCGGCTTCGTGGAAATCGCCCCGCTGTTCACCATCGACAACACAGTCGAGAACGCGCCGGACATGCGGGTCTACACCCCGCTGGAGCAGGCCGGCCGCAACATCTACATGCGCGAGGGTTGCTACGCCTGCCACTCGCAAATGATCCGGACATTGCGCGACGAAGTCGAACGCTACGGCCCTTATTCGCTCGCCGTTGAATCGAAATACGATCATCCGATGTTGTGGGGATCAAAGCGCACCGGTCCGGATCTGGCTCGCATCGGCGGCAAATATTCCGACGCCTGGCAGGTCGCCCACCTGATCAACCCGCGCGCCGTGGTTCCGGAATCGATCATGCCGAAATTTGGCTGGCTGCGCGACAATCCGCTGCGCATCGATGACCTCGGCGAGCATCTCACCGCGCTCCGGGACGTCGGCGTTCCCTACACCGACGACATGATCGCCAACGCGACCCAGGATGCGCTCGGCCAAACCGCGCCGGATGGTGATTTCGCCGCCGGCGTTATCAAGCGCTACGGGCAAGCAACGCAGGTCAGGGCCTTCGACGGCAATCCGGCCACCGTTACCGAAATGGACGCGCTGGTCGCCTATCTGCAGATCCTTGGCCGCCTGACTGGCGCCGCCCAGGCGGAAATTGTCGTCCAGCCGGAGGACGGCGAATGAGCTGGGAACACGAAGCCGTCGTCGGCTTCTCCAAAAGCTGGGGCCTTTTCTATCTGATCGCGATGGCAGTTGGCGTCCTCGTCTACACGTTCTGGCCGTCGAACAAGAAGCGGTTTGAAAGGGCGAAAGACAGCATTCTCGACGGAGATGACAAGTCATGGAAATAGGCGAGCGCGATCCCGTCACGGGACAGGTCACGACCGGCCATGAGTGGAATGGCATCAAGGAACTCTACACGCCGATTCCGCGCATTGTCTTCTTCTTCCTAGCCACCACCATCCTTTTTGCCGTGTGCTACTGGGT
>NZ_JBFUGJ010000261.1:0-8548 GCF_056402975.1 Mesorhizobium sp. P3_A9
AGACTGACCTGGCGCGCCATTTTGCCCGCCGCATAGCGTTTCTTGGGAGCAGGATCGATCGCAGCGGCCAAAACGGTTTTGGCTACCACTTCGGGCGCATCGCCTTTTTCCATCGCTTTCCGTACGGCCAAGGTCATGCCGGCGCGCGCGGAGTCATAGACATCAAGCGCTTGGTCGGGGGCGGCGAGATTGTCCTCGAAGGAGGTACGGGTGTAGGCGGGCTCCACCAACGAAACGCGAATGCCGAACGGGCGCAATTCGTGATCGAGCGATTCGGAATAACCCTCGATGGCATGTTTGGTCGACGCGTAAAGCGCGAAATAGGGAGCGGGGATGAACCCCTGTACCGAGCTCAAATTGACGATTCTGCCCTTCCCTTGGCGTCGCATTGCCGGCAACACCGCGTTGGTCACGCGGAAAACGCCGAAGACGTTCACGTCGAACAGCGCCTGGGCTTGGGCGGTCGAGGACTCCTCCGCGCCGCCAAACAGACCCATGCCGGCATTGTTGACAAGCAGGTCGATGCGCCCGGCCTTGGCCAGAACGTCATCGACCATTTTCGCAACGGACGCGTCGTCGGTCACGTCGCAGGTCAGCATGGTAACGCCGTCGGATTGTTTGGACGCTCCACGACGGCTGGTTCCGAATACGCGAAAGCCAGCGTTCAGCAAGGCTTCGGCGGTAGCCCGCCCGATGCCGGAAGATGCCCCTGTGACGAGAGCGACGCCAGGATTGGTCTTGTTCATGGAAATGATTTCTTTCTTTGTGTTGGATCGGAGTTGGAGAAGCATGAAAGGTCGGTGTGAAGGGTGCCAATCATGACCGCCCCTGGCCCTCGCGTCGGGCCGCCGGGGCGGTCCAGCGCCTGAACAAGGCGCTGGCATTCACGCCGCCAAAGCCGAAGCCATTGGAGATCGCGTACTCCATCTCCATTGGCCGGGGCTCGTTTGCGACGAAGTCGATGCCGTCGGCGGCCGGATCGGGAGCGCTCAGATTGAGCGTCGGCGGTGCCACCTGATCCCTGAGCGCCAGGATCGCGAAGATGGCTCCAAGCCCGCCGGCCGCGCCCAGCAGGTGTCCGGTCGCCGATTTTGTTGCGCTGACGGCTATCGCGAAATCGCGCCCGAATAGGCTCTTGATCGCTTCGATCTCGCCGAGGTCGCCGACTGGCGTGGAGGTCGCATGCGCATTGAGATGACGAACCTCGCGCGGTGAAATCCCCGCTTGCGCAATCGCGATCTCCATGGCCCGGCGCGCGCCGCTGCCGTCCTCGGGACCAGAAGTGACGTGATGAGCATCCGCCGTCGTGCCGTAGCCGACGAGCTCGGCGATCGGTTTTGCGCCGCGCGCCAGCGCGTGGCTCAACGCTTCGATGACCAGCACGCCGGCTCCTTCGCCCATGACGAAGCCGTCCCTCGATGTGTCGAAGGGACGCGAGGCTTGGGCCGGCGCCCAATTGAAGCCGGTCGAAAGGGAGCGTGCGGCGGCAAACCCACCGAGACTGACAATGTTCATGCAGGCTTCCGTGCCGCCGCACACGGCGATGTCGGCTTCGTTTGCACGGATAAGGCGGGCCGCATCGCCGATCGCCTGGATGCCGGCCGCGCACGCTGTCACTGGGGCGCCCAATGGACCTTTGAAACCATGACGGATCGAGATCTGGCCGGCTGCGAGGTTCACCAGGAAGGACGGCACGGTAAAGGGCGACAGCCGGCGGGCGCCACGCAGGTCGACCGTTCGCACGGCCTCGGTGATGGCGGGGAACCCGCCGACCCCTGAAGCGATGACCGTTGCCGTGCGCAGGCGATCCGCCTCCAAGGCAGGCTTCCATTTCGCCTGCGCAAGCGCCTCTTCCGCCGCCGCCAGCGCAAAGAGAATGAACCGATCCACCTTGCGCTGATCCTTCGCGGACAGGATGACATCGGGATCGAARCCRGCGTCGGGATCTTCKTCYAAGGARGGMACCACGCCGCCRATCTTCGCCGGCAGGTCTCCCACCACATCGTCCGGAAGCCTACGRATGCCCGAACSRCCKGCCARSAGSCGYGACCAGGAYGCTTCRACATTGGCGGCAAGGGGCGTRACCGCTCCCATGCCKGTAACAACAATCCGTCGCATCTATTYTCCTATCAAATTGGGTGCAGCGCCAGCACTGCGCACGCCGCTCAAGCGCCGGCTGCTTCGCGAACCTGATCGGTCGCTGCATCCAGAAAAGCCTGCGAAAGGTCGGGGTCRTTGACGACCCGCGAGAGGAGCACCGCGCCGACCATTGTCGAGAGAATGGCCATGGCCTTGCTATCGGACTGCTCGCCATTGGYCTCGGCAAYSAAACSGCCGAGGATMTCGAGATGCTCSTTGATGCCKGCTTCGAACGACGCTTTCACGTCMKGGCCCTGTCTGGCGGCATCCGAACCGAGTGCCACGATCGGGCATCCGTCCATCCTTTCTCCGCGATGGCCCATGCTGAGATAGAAGGAGATCACTGCTTCGAGCGGATGCTCAGGATTTGCCGCGGTCGCGGCCGACCATCGGTCGGTGGCGCTCTCCATAGCCCGCCTGGACGCTTGAGCTGCCAAGTCCTCCTTTGACTCGAATTGCTTGTAAAAGGCGCCCTGKGTCAGYCCKGCACCCTTCATCARATCCTTGAGGCCGATGCCGTCAAAGCCGCGCTCSCGAAAGAGGCGGCTTGCCACATTGATGACGGTCTCGCGGTTTTCCGCGGCTTGAATTCGGCTCACGCGCATCGTCGGGTTCCTTTTTGATTGCGTTCGTAATCTATAATCGATATAGAAGGTGAATGCAATCTATTTTCGAATGAGGCGACGAGCGTGAAAAAGAGAACCGTTATCGTATTGGGATCGACGCTGATGGCGATGTCATGGGCGGCGGCATTCGCGACGTTTGCTACTCCCGCGCAGGAGGCCCCTCTGGTGACCGACCCGAGGCAGGAAGCACCATTCGTCAGATTGGTGTCGGCAGCGCCGGTGACCGGATCAGAACGCGGCTTCACCGGCATCATCGGGGCGAGGGTGCAGAGCAATCTCGGCTTTCGGGTTCCCGGCAAGATCGTAGAACGGCTGGTGGACGTTGGCCAGAATGTCAAAGCCGGTCAGCCGCTGATGCGAATTGACGATACCGATCTGCGCCTTGCGCTTTCGGCGAAGCGCAACGCCGTTGCCGCAGCGCGTGCAGCCGTCGTTCAGACGCAGCCGGATGAACGGCGATACGCCAGCTTGCTCGGCAGTGGGTGGGTGACACCCCAGCGCTACGAACAGGCAAAGGCTGCGATGGATACAGCCCAGGCGCAACTTGCCGCCGCCGAGGCCGACGCACGGGTCGCCGAAAACGAGGCGGCCTATGCAGTCCTGCTGGCGGACGCGGACGGAATGGTGGTTGAAACGCTCGGCGAACCGGGGCAGGTCGTTGCTGCCGGCCAGCCAATGATCCGGATCGCCAAGGCCGGCCCCCGCGAGGCGGTGGTCACGCTTCCCGAAACGATCCGGCCGGCGATCGGCTCTGCGGCAGAGGCCAGTGTGTATGGCGGCGATGAGCGTCGCTACTCAGCGCATCTGCGGCAGCTGTCGGACTCCGCCGATGCCCAGACCCGCACATATGAGGCCCGCTATGTGCTCGACGGCGAGGCTGCCGCGGCACCACTTGGCGCTACTGTGACCATTCGGCTTGCAAGCCAGGTGAAACAGCCGGAGGTCCAGGTGCCGCTGGGAGCAGTGCTCGATGACGGACGCAAGACCGGCGTTTGGGTGTTGGATAGCGCCACCTCGACCGTACACTTTCAGGCCGTCCAGCTCGTTCGTGTGACCAGCGAGACCGCTGTGATCTCCGGACTGAACTCCAACGTTCCCATTGTGTCGCTTGGCGCACATCTCCTGCAGGAGGGCGCTCTCGTCCGGACTGAGTCCGAAAGCGGGAGCAAATGATGAGCTTCAATCTGTCCGCGATCGCCGTTCGCGAACGCGCCGTCACCCTATTCTTCATCCTCCTGCTGGTGGCTGCCGGTGCCTACGCCTTCTTCATGCTCGGCCGGGCAGAGGACCCGAGCTTCACCATCAAGACCATGACGGTCACGACGGCATGGCCGGGCGCGACGGCGCGTGAGATGCAGGATCTCGTCGCCGAACCGTTGGAGAAGCGGCTTCAGGAGCTGACCTGGTACGACCGGGTGGAGACGACCACACGGCCAGGTTATGCGTATATGACGGTCACGCTGAAGGACAGCACACCGTCATCCGCCGTGCAGGAGGAGTTCTACCAGGCCCGCAAGAAACTCGGGGATGAAGCCCGCAACCTGCCGCCCGGCGTCTTCGGCCCCTTCGTCAACGACGAGTATTCGGATGTGAGCTTCGCCCTTTACGCGCTGAAGGCCAAAGGCATGCCGATGCGGGAACTGGCGCGGCAGGCCGAGGTGATCCGCCAGGACCTCCTGCACGTGCCCGGCGTCAAGAAGATCAACATCCTTGGTGAACGTCCCGAACAGATATTCGTCGAGTTTTCCTACGCCAAGCTGGCAACTCTCGGCGTGTCGGCACAGGACATCGTCGGTGCCTTGCAGCGGCAGAACACCGTCACGCCCGCAGGCTCGATCGACACAATGGGGCCGCGCCTCTTCATTCGGGTCGACGGCGCCTATGACAGCGTTCAGGCGATCGCCGACACGCCGATTGTCGCGGCGGGGCGGACGCTGAAGCTCTCCGACATCGCCGAGGTCAGCCGCGGCTATGAAGACCCTCCAACATACCTCATCCGGCGCCAGGGCGAGCCCACCATCATGCTTGCAGCGGTTATGCAGGAGGGCTGGGATGGCCGCGCGCTCGGCAAGGCACTCGAGGACAAGACTGCCGCGATCGCACAGACGCTGCCGCTTGGGATGACGTTGGACAAGGTGTCCGATCAGGCCGTCAACATCACTTCGGCGGTCGACGAATTCATGTTGAAGTTCGCGATGGCTCTCGGCGTCGTGCTGCTGATCAGCCTGCTCAGCATGGGCTGGCGCGTCGGCATCGTCGTGGCGGCTGCCGTCCCGCTGACGCTTGCCGTCGTGTTCCTCATCATGCTGGAGACCGGCCGGTTCTTCGACCGCATCACGCTCGGCGCCCTCATCCTGGCGCTTGGTCTTCTCGTGGACGACGCCATCATCGCCATCGAGGTGATGGTGGTGAAGATGGAAGAGGGCATGGACCGCATCAAGGCGGCGGCCTATGCATGGAGTCACACTGCGGCGCCGATGCTGTCGGGAACGCTGGTGACGATCGCCGGCTTCGTGCCGGTGGGTTTTGCGCGCTCGACGGCCGGCGAATACGCCGGCAACATCTTCTGGGTCGTCGGGTTCGCTCTCATCGTCTCATGGGTCGTAGCGGTGGTCTTCACACCCTATCTCGGCGTCAAGATGCTGCCCGCGATCAAACCGGTCGAGGGCGGTCACCACGCCATTTACAACACGCCTAACTATCGACGTTTGCGGCGGCTCATCACCTTTGCCGTGCGGCATAAATTTGTAACCTGCGGCATCGTTGGCATCGCCTTCGCGCTTTCCGTCGTCGGTATGGGGGGCATCAAACAGCAGTTCTTTCCGACGTCCGACCGCCCCGAAGTGTTGGTGGAGGTTCGCCTGCCGGAAGGTGCCAGCATCGAGACGACAACCACTGCGGTCGAGAACCTCGAACATTGGCTGGATAGCCAGCCCGAGGCCAAGATCGTGACGAGCTATGTCGGTCAGGGCGCTCCGCGCTTCTTCTTCGCGATGGCTCCGGAACTGCCTGATCCTGCCTTCGCGAAGATCGTCGTGCTGACCCCGGACGCCGAGGCGCGTGAAGCGTTGAAGCACCGGCTCCGGGAGGCCGTGGCGCAAGGGCTTGCGCCCGAGGCGTATGTCCGCGTTACGCAGCTCGTGTTCGGCCCCTACACGCCGTTCCCGGTCGAGTTCCGGGTCATGGGACCCGATTCCACGCAACTCTACGGCATTTCCGAAAAGGCCCTCGACATCATGCGGGGCGTCCCGGACGTGCGACAGGCCAACCGCGACTGGGGCAATCGCACGCCCGTGCTTCGCTTCGTCCCGGACCAGGATCGACTGAACCTTATCGGCCTCTCGCCGGCGGAGGTGGCACAGCAACTGCAATTCCTCCTCACCGGCATCCCCGTTACGCAGGTTCGCGAGGATATCCGCAATGTCCCCATCGTGGCACGCAGCGCCGGCGGCGAGCGGCTGGATCCGGCGCGTCTGGCGGATTTCTCACTCGTAAGCCGAGACGGCCGCTCGATTCCGCTCGACCAGATCGGGCATTCGGAAATCCGTCAGGAAGAGCCAATCCTGAAGCGCCGCGATCGCACGCCCGTTGTCACGATCCGCGCGGACATCAATGAGGCGACCCAGCCTCCGGAGGTCTCCAAGCAGATCATGAAGGCCCTTCAGCCTTTGATTGCATCCCTTCCGGCCGGCTATCACATCGAAATGGGCGGATCGATCGAAGAGGCGGAAAAGGCCAATACCGCGCTGGCTAAAGTCTTCCCGGCCATGATAGCCGCCATGCTGATCGTCATCATGCTGCAGGTGCGGTCCTTCTCAACGATGTTCATGGTCGTGCTGACGGCACCGCTTGGCCTTGTCGGCGTCGTGCCGATGCTGCTCACCTTCCACCAGCCCTTCGGCTTCAACGCCATTCTGGGCATGATAGGGCTGGCCGGCATCCTGATGCGCAACACGTTGATCCTGACCGAACAGATCAAGGAGAACCGTGCTGCCGGCATTGACGACTATCACGCCGTCATCGAGGCAACGGTGCAACGCACACGGCCTGTCATCCTGACTGCACTCGCCGCCGTGCTGGCCTTCATCCCCCTCACGCACTCCGTCTTCTGGGGATCGATGGCCTATACGCTGATCGGCGGCACGGCGGCCGGCACGGTGTTGATCCTGCTCTTCCTTCCCGCGCTCTATACCGCGTGGTTCCGAACCAAGCCGACTGCGGATGAGACCCCGGCTGCGGATGAAATCCATGAGGCTTCGACGGAGGAACTGGAAGTGCGACCAGTTATGGCTGCTGAGTAGGGCACCGTTGCCGAGCCCTGTTTGTCTGCACGGGGCGAATGGCGGGTTCGTGTGCCGATGCGGGTGAGAGCAATCAGTATGGCTGACAGTGGCGGCGTCGACGTAACTGATTGATCTTGTTGACCAAATGGTAGCGGGAGAGGGACTTGAACCCCCGACCCCAGGATTATGATTCCCGTGCTCTAACCAACTGAGCTACCCCGCCAGGGCGGCGAAAGGCCCGAAATCCGCCTTAAATCGAAAGGCATTTCGAGGCGTTCGCCAAGGTCGCGCGGATATAAGGTTGGGAGGGCGAGCCTGTCAAGCTTCGAAGCATACCATATCACTGCATATTCGCTTTGCCGAAAAAGCTTTGCCGCGTGGTCATTTGGTTGCAACCGCCGGGGTTGAGTTCGAAGGGGCACGTCGCTATGTCTCGGCCWSGARWTTYTAGAGTTTGAAACARATGAARCCGCGCATYGCAGTCCTCGGTTGCGGATACTGGGGCWSMAACCACATCCGCACCCTCAAGGCGCTTGGCGCGCTGCACGCGGTTTCCGACACCAACCGGGCGCGTGCCGAAGGCTTTGCCAGCGAACAGGATTGCCTGGCGATCGAGCCCGACCAGCTGTTCGTGCGTGACGATATCGATGCCATCGTCATGGCTTTGCCGCCGCAGTTCCATGCCGACCTTGCCGTGCGCGCCGCTGAAAACGGCAAGGACGTGCTGGTGGAGAAGCCGATCGCGCTGACCGTGCCGGATGCCGAGCGCGCTGTGCAGGCGGCCAAGGACAATGGCCGCGTCTTCATGGTTGGYCACGTCCTGCGTTTCCATCCCGCCTTCGAGACGCTGAAGGGGCTKATCGACAAKGGCGAACTCGGCGARGTCCGCTACATCCACTCGCACCGGCTTGGCCTTGGCAAGTTCCACACCGAGAACGATGCGCTGTGGGAYCTGGCGCCGCACGATCTGTCGATGATCCTGGCCATCACCGGCACSGAGCCGATCGAGGTGCGCGGCGAGGGKGCRGCRCTSCTCGACAAYCTCAGCGAYTTCGCSCATCTGCACATGCGCTTTCCCAACGGCCTGCGCAGCCAYCTYTTCRCSTCGCGGCTCAATCCCTATCGCGARMGGCGGCTGACCGTGGTCGGCACCAAGGCGATGGCGGTGTTCGACGATGTCGAGCCTTGGGAGCGCAAGCTTGCCGTCTACCGCCACGCAGTCTGGCAGGACAGCGGCCAATGGGCGTTCACCACCAACGAGCCGTCCTATGTCGCGGTTGCCCAGGGCATGCCGCTGACGCGCGAGCTGGAGCATTTCATCCAGTGCATCGAGACGCGCGCCGAACCGCGCACCAGCGGCGAGGAAGCGATCAGGGTGCTGCGCATCCTGACCGCGGGAACGGTCACGCACACAAAATCCTGAAGGAAGGCCGCGCCATACTCTTGGCGCGACAGGGCAGGCGGTCGCCTATTCGGCCGGAACCTGTGCCGGCCTTGCCG
>NZ_JBFUGJ010000262.1:0-8531 GCF_056402975.1 Mesorhizobium sp. P3_A9
GCCATGCACCGGCGGTGTCGATCTTCTCGATTTTCGAAAGATCAAGCGCCAAGGTCTTGAAACCGCTTCGCTTCTCGATTTTGCGCATGTCGGCGTCGATCAGCGCCACGGTCCGTGTCGTCCAGATTCCGGAGAATGCGCAGCCGAGAACGCCGCCCTCCTCGCCGACCGCCACGTGCGGTTGGTGGTCAGCCTCCGAGGCGGTCGTGCCGCTTGCGTCGCGCTTGCCGATGGTCAACATGGCGTCCTGTTTAGCCTGACGGGTCTGACCTGTCGATTTGCCGACCACGCTTGTCGCATAGCCGGAGCAGAAAAATATGGCGCGTGTCATTTCGGTTGAGGCCGAGCGTTTTCCCATCGCCGGCACCTTCACCATTTCGCGCGGCTCCAAGACCGAGGCCGAAATCATCACCTGCACCATCGGCGAAAACGGGCATGTCGGTCGCGGCGAATGCGTTCCCTACAAGCGCTATGGCGAGACCATGGACGGCGTGCACGCCGCGATCGAGGCAATGCGCGACCAGATCGCCGGCGGCATCGGCCGGACCGCCCTGCTCGGTGCAATGCCTGCCGGCGCAGCTCGCAACGCAGTCGACTGTGCGCTGTGGGACCTTGAGGCCAAGATCAGCGGCAGCCCGGTGGCGAACGCAATCTGGCCGGCCCCGCTGCGTCGGCTCGAAACCGCCTACACACTGTCGCTCGGTGAGCCCGAGGCGATGGCGGCACAAGCCCGTGCCAATGCGGACCGGCCACTGCTGAAGGTCAAGATCGGCGGCGACAACGACATCGCCCGGATCCAGGCGGTGAGACAGGCCGCGCCTCAGAGCCGAATCATCCTTGATGCCAATGAGGGCTGGACCGACGACAACATCGTTGCAAACCTGGCTTTCGCCGCGGCGCAAGGCATTGCCCTCATCGAACAGCCGCTGCCCGCAGGCCAGGACGAAATCCTGCGCCACATCGCGCATCCGGTGCCGATCTGCGCCGACGAAAGCGTGCACGAGGCGAAGAACCTGGAAATGCTGGTTGGTCTCTACGACGCCGTCAACATCAAGCTCGACAAGTCGGGGGGCCTCACGGCGGCGCTCGTGCTGCGTGACCGCGCCCGCGATCTGGGTTTTGGCGTCATGGTCGGCTGCATGGTCGGCACATCGCTGGCGATGGCGCCTGCGGTCCTGCTCGCCCAGGACGCCGATTTCGTCGACCTTGACGGTCCGCTGCTACTTGCCCGCGACCGTGTGCCCGGCCTCGTCTACCAGGGCTCGCTTGTCTTCCCTCCGGACCGGGCGCTTTGGGGCTGAGCGCGCGGCGAGCCCGATCAGCACGAGGCCGACGATCGCGATCGGGATCATCACCAGGAAACCATCGACGCCGAGACGGTCATAGAGCGGGCCGGAAGCAAGCGTAACGGCGGCCATGAAGAAGCCGTTGAAGAAATAGGCGATGCCTTGCGCGGCACCCGTGCGCTCTTCGGAGACGGTTTCGGCGATCATTCTCTGCAGGCCTATGAGCACCATTGCGACAGACACCGAATGCAGCGACTGCACTGCGAAGAAGCCGGGAATGCCAAGGCCGAGCGGCCATACCAGTGGAAAGATGATCCAACGCACGATCGACCCGATGCCGGCTATCACCATCACCCTGACGACGGAAACGGAGGCGAAAATACGATTGAAAAACAAAAACATGCAGACTTCGGACACCACGCCCCAGGCCCATAGAAGGCCGACGACGGAATCGCYGATGCCGATCGATTTCCAGTAGATSGAMACRAARCCGTASAGAAASGCRTGRCTGGCGGTGATGAYGCCGACGCCAAAGGTGAAATAGAGAAAATAAGCGTTGAACAGGCTCGGCGCCGCGTGCTGGATCTCCGCCGCCGACAGCGGCGAGGCTTTTCGCGGCCTCCCCATGCGCGGCGCAAGCAGCCCTGCGACGAGTGCCGCGCCAAGGGCAAGGAATATGATGACCGGAACAGCCTGGGGACCGGTGGCCGCCAGGATGAAGCCGCCCGCCACATTGGCGCAGAGATAGCAGATCGACCCCCACTTGCGCATGCTTGCGTAGTTCGAGCCGAAGCGACGCACACCCGAAAGCGCCAGCGAATCGGCGATCGGCGATTGTGGCGTCCAGACAATGGTCAGCGCCAGCGACACCGCCAGCACCATCGCGTAGGTCGGGGTGAGGAAATAACCCGCCGAGAGCAACAGCGAGGCTGCCACCAGCGCGACATAGACATTGGCGCGGTCCCTCGCCCGATCGGCGAGCGTCGTCAGCAGCGGTGTCGCCACCACGCGCAGGAACATCGGCGCCGCCAGGATGATCGCGATCTGCTCGGCGTGAAACCCCTTGGCCTGCAGCCAGAGCGGGAAATAGGGCAGATGCGTGCCGAGCGATATGAACAACGTGCCGAAAATCAGGCTCATGCGCAGTTCGAAATGGCGCGGCTTGACGAGCTGTTCTGGCGAAAGCGGCGGCAGGGACATGAATCGATCCAATTACGCCGCGCTCGACCGGCTGGCGGTGTAGATCGATCCCTTAACATGGCGGAAAACCAGACGAAACCGGCTGGACCAATCGATCAACGCTAAAAAAACGCAGTGCCTTCCGCGTCAGGCCGCCTGCCCTACGCGATCTTCGATCAGCATCGGGATGAAAGGCTCGTCCAGCGACTCCGGCAGCACCTGCGCCCAGGTCAGGATTTCCATGCGGCCATCGAAGTGCTCGACCACGGCCGTGCAGCTTTCCACCCAGTCACCGGTGTTGATGTAGCGCACGTCATCGAAATTCTCGATCGCGGCATGGTGGATATGGCCGCAGATCACGCCGTCGACATGCGAGCGGCGGGCTTCCTCGGTCAGCACGGTCTGGAACGAGCCGATGAAGTTGACCGCCTTCTTGACCTTGACCTTGGCCCAGGATGAGAACGACCAGTAAGGCAGGCCGAGCAGCTGGCGCAGGCGCGTGATCACCCGGTTGACCTGCATGGCTGCGTCATAGGCATGATCGCCGAGATAGGCGAGCCAGCGCTGGTTGTGAACGACAGTGTCGAACTGATCGCCATGGATGACGAGCAGGCGCTTGCCGTCGGCCGTCTCATGGATGGCGCGGTCGGCGACGACGATGCCGCCGAAATGCACGCCCTGGAACTGGCGGGCGAACTCGTCGTGATTGCCGGCGATATAGGTGATGTTGGCGCCCTTGCGCGCCTTGCGCAGCAATTTCTGCACGACGTCATTGTGGCTCTGCGGCCAGTGCCAGCTCCGCCGCAGCCGCCAGCCATCGACGATGTCACCGACCAGATAGATGATATCGGCGTCGTGGTAACGCAGGAAATCGATCAGGAACTCGGCCTTCGCCGCCTTCGAGCCGAGATGGACATCGGAAATGAACATGCTGCGGAAAGTGCGGGGCTCTTGGCCWGACATCGCGATTTCACCSTTGCTTTCGCGCAGSCTATGCCCCGATTCATGCAACAACCGTATGACGGTTGCGATTGGTCCAGCCWAAGGACTAGCTTGCCGGCCAAATCACAGGAGAAATCGTCATGGATCTCGGTATCAGCGGAAAGAAGGCCATCGTCTGCGCTTCGAGCAAGGGTCTTGGAAAAGGCTGCGCGATGGCGTTGGCCGAGGCCGGTTGCGATATCGTCGTCAACGGCCGCAATGCCGAACTGGTCGCCAAAACCGCGGCGGAGCTGCGCCAGCGCTATGGCGTGACGGTGACGGAAGTCGTCGGCGACGTTTCGAAGCCTGAGGTGCAGAAGGCGCTGCTCGCCGCCTGTCCCGAACCCGACATCCTGGTCAACAACAATGGCGGCCCGCCGCTGCGCGATTTCCGCGAACTCGATCGCGCGAAAATCCTTGAAGGCGTCACCCAGAACATGGTCACGCCGATCGAACTGGTGCAGGCCGTTCTCGACGGCATGGCCAAGCGCGGCTTCGGCCGCATCGTCAACATCACCTCGCTGTCCGTTTATGTTCCCATCCCTGGTCTCGACCTGTCGTCGGGCGCGCGCGCCGGCCTGACCTCGTTCCTTGCCGGCGTGGCGCGAACGGTGATCGACCGCAATGTCACCATCAACAGTCTCTTGCCGGGCAAGCTCGACACCGACCGGCTGCGCGGCCCGCATGAGGCAGGCACCGTCGAGGACCCCGCTGCTGCCGCAGCGCGCAAGACCCGCATCAGTGCCGATGTGCCGGCCAAGCGGCTCGGCACGCCGGAGGAATTCGGACAGATCTGCGCCTTCCTCTGCTCGGTCCACGCCGGCTACCTGACCGGGCAGAACATACCGGTAGACGGCGGTCTCTACGTCAGCGCCTTCTGATCGAAAGGTCGGCGAAACCGCAGGACTCATCTGGCATGAAACAGCCGTAAGCATCTGACATCTAGCGATTTTCGACGCGCCGCCGTTTAAAGCTGCCGGCGCGTCAATTAGCGTCGCGAAAAACCTTGGCCGCATGCTAAAAGGTCTCTCGAAGCAGGTTTCGAGGGAGCGGCCGCATGGAAGGCGAGAACAAGAAAACGGCACGTTCGGACCTCGACGAAGCCGCSCTCYACTTYCACAARCAYCCRACGCCGGGRAAGCTYGAGATMCAGGCGACCAAGCCGCTCGGCAACCAGCGCGACCTGGCGCTYGCCTATTCGCCSGGCGTSGCCGCCCCTTGCCTCGAAATCCGCGACAATCCGGCAACCGCCGCCGACTATACGGCGCGCGCAAACCTCGTCGGCGTCGTCTCCAACGGCTCGGCCGTGCTCGGCCTCGGCAATATCGGCCCGCTGGCCTCCAAGCCGGTCATGGAAGGCAAGGCGGTACTGTTCAAGAAGTTCGCCGGCATCGACGTCTTCGACATCGAGATCGACGCACCTGGCATCGAGCGCATGGTCGAGACGATCTCGGCGCTGGAGCCGACCTTCGGCGGCATCAACCTCGAGGACATCAAGGCGCCGGAGTGTTTCGAGGTCGAGGAACAGCTCAAGGCGCGTATGAAGATACCGGTCTTCCACGACGACCAGCATGGCACCGCCATCATCGTCGCCGCCGCCGTGCTCAACGGGCTGGAATTCGCCGGCAAGACCATTTCAGACATCAAGGTCGTCACCTCGGGCGCCGGCGCCGCCGCCCTTGCCTGCTTGAACCTTCTGGTCTCGCTCGGCGTACGCATCGAAAACATCTGGGTCACCGACCGTTTCGGCGTCGCCTACAAGGGCCGTGTCGACGAGATGGATCGCTGGAAGGATCCTTATGTGAAGGATACCAAGGCGCGCACGCTGGCCGATGTCATYGCCGGCGCCGACGTCTTCCTCGGCCTTTCGGCGGCGGGCGTGCTGAAGCCGGAACTGCTGCAGCACATGGCGCCGAAACCGCTGATCCTGGCGCTGGCCAACCCCAATCCCGAGATCATGCCGGAAGAGGCGCGCGCGGCGCGTCCCGATGCGATGATCTGCACCGGCCGGTCCGATTTTCCCAATCAGGTCAACAATGTCCTGTGCTTCCCCTACATCTTCCGTGGCGCGCTCGATTGTGGCGCCAGTGCTATCAACGAAGAGATGAAGATGGCGGCCGTGCGGGCCATCGCCGCCCTTGCCCGCGAAGAGCCGTCGGACGTCGCCGCGCGCGCCTATTCGGGCGAGACGCCGATCTTCGGACCCGAATTCCTGATCCCCTCGCCCTTCGATCCGAGGCTGATCCTGCGCATCGCGCCGGCCGTCGCCAAGGCAGCCTGCGACACCGGTGTGGCGACGCGGCCGATCACCGATTTCGCCGCCTATATCGACAAGCTCAACCGCTTCGTCTTCCGCTCCGGCCTGGTGATGAAGCCGGTGTTCTCGTCCGCCAAGGCATCGAGCGCCAAGCGCGTCATCTACGCCGATGGCGAGGATGAGCGCGTGCTGCGCGCCGCCCAGGTGGTGCTCGAGGAAGGCATCGCCGAGCCAATCCTGATCGGCCGTCCGCATGTCATCGAGGTCAGGCTGAAGCGCTATGGCCTGCGCATCAAGCCGGGCGTCGATTTCGGCCTGATCAACCCGGARGACGATCCGCGCTAYCGCCACTATGTCGACCTKYTGATCGAACTCGCCGGSCGGCGCGGCGTGACGACGGARGCYGCGCGCACCATGGTGCGCACCGACAACACSGTGATCGCRGCACTKGCRCTGAARCGCGGCGAYGCCGAYGCCATGRTCTGCGGCCTCGAAGGGCGYTTCGAGCGGCATTTGCGCAATGTGWCSCTSRTCATWGGCCCWCGCGCGGGCRTCAAGGACCRCGACCTGTCGACGCTTTCCATGCTGATYTCGCAGCGYGGCATCATYTTCCTCACCGACACACACGTCTCCGTCGACCCGACAGCCGAGGAGATCGCCGAGATGACCGTGCTGGCGGCCGAGGAAATCCAGCGCTTCGGCATCGAGCCGAAGGCTGCCCTTCTGTCGCATTCAGATTTCGGCTCGCGCGATTCGCCAAGCGCGCTCAAGATGCGGCAGGCGGCGGCGATCCTGGCGCGCATCGCGCCGGAGTTGCAGTGCGACGGCGAAATGCATGCCGATTCCGCGCTGTCGGAGCATCTGCGCCAGCGCGTCTATCCGCATTCGCGGCTGAAGGGCGAAGCCAATTTGCTGGTGTTCCCGAACCTCGATTCGGCCAACATCACGCTGACGGCATTGCGCGCCATGATGGATGCGCTGCATGTCGGGCCAATCCTGCTCGGCACCGACATGCCGGCGCACATACTGACGCCCTCGGTCACCTCGCGCGGTGTCGTCAACATGACGGCGCTGGCCGTGGTCGAGGCGGCGCACAAGGCGCAGGCAGTGGTCAATCTGGGCGGAACACAGGTTTCGCAGTAAACTGCGGTTAACCGCGAACACGGTAGCCTCGCGGACGAACAGGCGGGATTGAGGCGGATGACAAGCGGAGGGTTGAAGCGGGCGCATGCTGCCATGCTGCTTGGCCTCCTGCTGTCCGGCGCCACCATCACCGAGTCCCAGGCTGCCTCGCGCGTCTGCCGTCAGTTGGAGGCCGATCTTGCCGCGGCTTCGCGCGGCAGCGGCGGCGGTCCGGCAATGATCCGGAAATACGACGCCGCGATCGATCGGCAGCGCGAACAGATCTCGAAGGCCCGCGACCAGGCAAGCAACTCCGGTTGCGGGTTTTCGCTGTTTTCCCGCAACATCAATCGATGCGCAGGCCTCAACGCCACCATCGACCGCATGAACGCCAATCTCGACAGTCTGCAGGCCAAGCGTGCCCAGCTCGCCGGTGGCGGATCACGCCGCGACCGTGGCCGCATCCTGGCCGCGCTCGATGCCAATGGCTGCCGCGACGACACGGTTGCGCCACGCCGCGCACCACTGCAGGAAGCAGACCGTGGCGAAGAAGACGGCAACGCAAACCTGTTCGACCAGCTTTTCGGCAACGACGCCCCGCCCAGCGACACGCCTGACCAGCCGGAGGATCCCGGCGAGGAACGCAATGTCCGCCGCGTCCTGAACCTGCCCGGCATTCCGGACTTTCCAAGCTCCAGTGGCGAGTTCCACACCACCTGCGTGCGCACTTGCGACGGCTATTTCTTTCCGATGTCGAACGCAGCCTCGGTCGGCGACTTCGAGCGCGATCAGAAGAATTGCGAATCGAGCTGCCCAGGCACTGAGATGCAGGTCTTCTATTCGCGCGGCATGGACGACGATTCAGCCGCGATGACATCATCGGTTACCGGCAAGCCTTACAGCGAATTGCCGACTGCCTATCTCTACAAGCAATCCAACATGTCGCGGCCGCCGGCTTGCGGATGCAACGCGGCGCAGAACTTCCAGATCATTGGCGGCAATCCGCCGAACCCACAGCAGTCGCAGCCGGAACCGGACGCAGCACCGTTGGTTCCCGTGCCGGCCTCCAAGCCCGATCCGAGCGCCGACCCAGAAACGCTGGCCAACAGGGACGGCGGGCTCGACCGCGAAGCCATCAAGCGGCTTTCCGCCAAACCGGTGACGTCGCCCGTGTCCGCCTTGCCGCCGGAACAGCGCAAGGTCAGGGTCGTCGGGCCAACGTTCCTTCCCGACCCATCAGCGGCAATAAATCTGCAAGCTCCGGCCCCGAAGGCAGTCCAGTAAGCGCAAGCCTCAGCGGCATGAACAGCCCCTTGCCCTTGCGCCCGGTCGCTTCCCTGATCTTGCCGGTCCAATCCTTCCAGACCGTCCCGTTCCAAGGCTCTTCAGGCAGTAGATCGAAGGCCTGTCCGAGGAACTCACGATCATCATCGGAGAACTCCGGTCCGTCCTGCGGCCCCTCGCGCAGGATACGCCACCAGCCCACCGCGTCGGCAAGCCGGTCGAGATTGCCGCGCACCGCCAGCCAGAACGGCTCGGCCTGTTCGCCGGAGATGCCCAGCACCATCAGCCTGTCCCGTGCCTCGTCGAACGGCATATGGTGCAGCAGCACGCGGTTGAGCACGAACAGTTCGTCCGGATCGAACTTAGCCGATGATTTCGAGGTCGCGGCGGGGTCGAAATGGCCGGCGAGTTCGGTCAGGTCG
>NZ_JBFUGJ010000263.1:0-8495 GCF_056402975.1 Mesorhizobium sp. P3_A9
GTCCTCGGCGGCGGTCAGCCAGCAGTCCTCGGCGGCGGTCAGCCAGCAGATCCGCAATCTCGAAACCTGGTTCGGCAAGYAATTGTTCGTGCGCACAGGCAACCGCATCACGCTGACCGACACCGGCCACGCCATCTACCCGCAGACGGCGCGCGCTTTGGGCGACATAGCCGCTATGGGCCAGCGCATGCTGGAAGGCGGCTTGAGGACACGGCTTGTCGTCAGCGTGCCGTTCTCGCTGGCCGAACTGTGGCTTGCGCCGAGGCTGGCGGCCCTTCTCGATGCCTTCCCGCATATGGCGATCGACGTGCGGGCGGAAGACGATCCGATCGACCTGATGCGCCAAAATGTCGACCTGCGCATCTCCTATGGCGACTATCACTATCCCGGCCTGCGCATGGTTCGTCTCGTCCATGACGATGTGCTGCCGGTCTGCGCGCCGGAATTCTGGCATCGGCACGGCAATGGCGATCCGGGTCTCACGGGCCTGCATGAGAGTCTGTTCATCCACACCAACTGGGGCCCGAACTATGCCTCGCACCCGAGCTGGGCCGATTGGTTCGCGGCATGTGGCGGCAGCCGCTCACCCGACCCGTCGCATGGGCGCCGTGTCGGCCTGTCCAGCCTGGCGATCGCTTCAGCAAGGCTAGGTCTGGGCATTGCGCTTGGCCAGCGTGTGATGGCGCAGGCCGATCTGGAGGCCGGCCGCCTGATCGCGCTCTCGTCAGTCTCGGTGCGCCTCGGTCATCCCTATTGCGCGTTCATGCCGCCGGCCAAGGCCGACCGCGCCGATGTCGCCGCTCTCGTCGGCCTGCTCGTGAAAACGGCGCCCGCGACCTGAGAAAAGGTCGGGGGCGCCGCGCGGAAACCGGGCCTGCGGGGGGTTCAGGTAGCCGGTTTCTGTGGCAGTGGCGAGATCGGCATTCCAGGTCCGATCTTCTGCAGATTGCCTGTGATCACCTGGTCGCCTTCAGCGACGCCGCTCAGGATAGCCACCAGATCGCCGCTGGTCGGGCCGAGCGAGACCAGCCGCTGGTCGACCGTGTTGCCCTTGCCGACGACGTAGAGATACTTGCCGAGCTGGCTCGAACCCAGCGCCGTCTGCGGCACCATCAGTGCGTCCGGCTGCTGCCTGATATGCAGTCGCACGCGGACATATTGACCGGCCATGAGCGTGAACTTCGCATTGCCGATGGTGGCGCGGGCGGTGATCGTGCCGGTCGAATGGTCGACCGTGTTGTCGATGAAGGTGAGTTCGCCCTTCTGGCTGGTCTCGGTTTCACCGGGAAGCAGAACCTCGACCTCGATCGGGCCATCTGCGCGGGCCTGCTCGATCTCGGTCAGATCCGTCTCGCTCGGATTGAAGGTGACATAGATCGGGTCGAGCTGCACCAGCGTGTTGAGCACCGTGCCGGCGACGCTGACCAGCGTTCCGACCGAGGCCTGGTTGCGGCCCAGGCGCCCGGTGAACGGCGCATGGATCTCGGCATAGCTCAGATTGAGCTCCGCCGTGCGCACGGCCGCCTGGTTGAGCGCCAGCGATGCCTGCGCCTCGCGCAAGGTGCTGGTGCGCTGATCGAAGCTGTCCTTGTCCAGGTAACCGCTCTTGGCSAGCTCGSTGCCGCGGCCGAGATTGGAMCGSGCATARTCGAGYGTCGCCGTRTCGCGCTGSACYTGSGCYTTCGCCTGGTCGAGCGCGGCCTGGAAGTCGTCAGGCGAGATCTTGTAGAGAAGGTCGCCCTGGCGGACGTCGGCGCCGTCTTGCGCTGTCTGTTCCTGCAGATAGCCAGGCACGCGTGCCTGCAGCGTGATGCTGCGGATAGGCTCGATGCGGGCGGCATAGTCGAGATAGATCGGGATCGTCTTCTTGATCACGCTCGCCACCGGCACCGGCATGACGAATGCCGCTGGAGCGGGCGCAGCCCCAGCCGTACTGGCGCTGAGCCTGAGGTTGCCCATGTCAAGCAGGTGGACGCTGGCCACCGAGATCGCACCCAGTGCGACAGCCGTTCCCAACGCGATTTTCCATTTACGCATAATTAGTCTCCAATCTTATTCGGCCGCTTCCGCCAGGGGAGGGAAGGCGGTTTCGGCAGCTGGTTCAGTATGCTGGGAGGAGGCGGGTTCGCCGCTTTCGCGGCGCTCCCGCAATTGTTCGATGACCGCGTAGAAGACCGGCACGAACACCAGCGACAGGATGGTCGCGGCGACCATGCCGCCAAACACGGTGGTGCCGATCGACTGGCGGCTTGCAGCACCGGCGCCTGTCGCGAACATCAGCGGCAGCACGCCGAGGATGAAGGCGAAGGCGGTCATCAGGATCGGCCGGAGTCTCAGCCGCGCGGCTTCCATCGCCGCCTCGACGATGCTGAGGCCTTCCTCGCGCCGCCGTCTGGCGAACTCGACGATCAGGATGGCGTTCTTGGCCGCCAGGCCGATCAACATGACGAAGCCGATCTGCGAATAGACGTCGATCTGCATGCCGCGCACCCAGAGGGCTGCGAAGGCGCCGAACAACGCCAATGGCACCGCCAGCAGCACCATGAACGGCATCGCCCAGCTCTCATACTGCGCCGCCAGGATGAGGAAGACGAAGACGATGGCGAGGCCGAAGACGACGGACGCGATCGATCCTGCCTTGAGCTCCTGGAAGGTGATGCCGGTCCATTCGAAACCGAAATCCCTGGGCAGTGCAGTGGCCGCGGCCCGTTCCATGGCAGCGACGGCCTGGCCGGAAGAGAATCCCGGTGCGGCACCGCCATTGATCGAGGCCGAAGCATTGTTGTTGTAATGCGGCACGGTTTCCGGCCCAACGAACGGCACCAGCTTGCCCAGTGTGCTGAGCGGCACCATGCCGCCCGAAGCATTGCGCACATAGAGCCGCGAAATGTCGGCAGCACCCGCACGTGCATCCTTGTCGGCCTGGATGGTCACCCGGAAGGTGCGGCCGAACAGGTTGAAGTCGTTCACGTAGAGCGAGCCGAGATAGATCTGCAGCGTGTTGAAGACATCGGGCAGATTGAGGCCRAGCAGYTTGGCCTTGCTGCGGTCGAGGTCGTAGTTGAACTGCGGCGTCGAGGTCGAGAACGRCGAGAACAACTGCTGCGGATTGATYTCCGGCTGCTTGCGCGCCTCGGCGATCACGGCGTGCGTCGCGTCGTTGAGAGCCGCGCTACCGCGGCCGGTGAGATCCTCGACGACGAATTCGAAGCCGCCCGTGGTGCCGATACCCGGTATCGAAGGCGGATCGAAACTCAACGCAAAGGCTTCCGGTATCTGCAACAGCTTGCCGCGCACGTCGGCAACCAGCTTCGATGCGCTCTGGTCGGGAGTACGCTCCTCCCAGGGCTTCAAAATGGCGAACTCGACCGCCGAGTTCGACTGCGCGGCACTGGTCAGGAAGTTCAGGCCGCTGATCGAGCCGACAATGTCGACGCCGGGCGTTGCCTGCAGGATGTCGCGCGCCTTCTGCGCCACCGCGTCGGTGCGCTCCAGCGAGGCACCGTCGGGCAACTGGATGACGACGAAGAAATAGCCCTGGTCCTCGACCGGAAGGAAGGTCGAGGGCAGCTTCTGCCAGACGAAATAGGTGGCAACCAGCCCGGCCGCGAACAGGCCGAGCATGATCCAGCGCAAGCGGATGAGAATGCGCACGCCATGGGCGTAGGCATGCGACAGCTTGTCGAAGCCCGTATTGAACCAGCGGAACAGCACGAATTGCGTCGCGCCGCGATGGCGCAGGAAGGCGGCGCTGAGCGCGGGGCTGAGTGTCAGCGAATTGAAGGCGGAAATACCGACCGAAATCGCTACCGTCAGGGCGAACTGGTTGTAGAGCTTTCCGGAAACGCCGGGAATGAAGGCGACCGGCACGAACACCGCCATCAGCACGGCGGTGGTGGCAATGATCGGGCCGGTGACTTCGGCCATGGCGGCCTTGGTCGCCGCCAGTGGCTTCAGTCCGGCCTCGAGCTGTCGTTCGACATTCTCGACCACCACGATGGCATCGTCGACGACAAGGCCGATCGCCAGCACCATGCCGAGCAGGGAGAGCATGTTGAGCGAGAAGCCCATCATCTCCATGACGACAAGCGTCGCGACCAAGGACACCGGAATGGCGATGGTCGGGATGATCGTCGTGCGCCAGCTCTGGAGGAAGATGAACACCACGGCGACGACAAGCACCAGGGCTTCGCCGAGCGTGATCAGCACGTCATGCATCGAGGCCGAGACGAAGCGCGTCGTGTCGTAGTGCATCGCGTACGCGACGCCCTTCGGGAAACGGCCGGACAGCTCCTGCATCTTGTCCTTGACGCGCTGCTGAAGGTCGAGCGCGTTGGAACCGGGCATCTGATAGACAGCGAGCACGACGGTGGGGTCCTTGCCGAAGAAGGCCGAGGACGAATATTGCAGCGCGCCGAGTTCGATGCGGGCGACGTCGCGCAGCCGCACCAGCGAGCCGGTGTCGGTGTTGGCGCGCACCACGATGTCGCCGAATTCCTTCGGGTCGCTCAGGCGGCCGACGGCGTTGACCTGCATTTCGAAGGCGGTGCCGGCGGGCGCCGGCGACTGGCCGATCTTGCCGGCCGCCACCTGGACGTTCTGTTCGGCGATGGCATTCTGCACGTCGACGGCGGTGATGCCGAGATTGGCGAGCTTGTCCGGGTCGAGCCAGACGCGCATCGAATAGCGCCGTTCGCCGAAGATCTGCACGTCGCCGACGCCTTGCAGGCGCTTCAGCGGATCGACGACCTGCAGATAGGCAAGGTTCGAGAGCGCCACCGGATCGATGGACTTGTCGGGCGAGGTGAGGTTGACGATCAGGACGAAGTTCGGGTTCTGCTTCTTGATCGTCACGCCGCCCTGGTTGACGATCGCCGGCAGCGACGAGGCCGCTTGCGAGACGCGGTTCTGGACGTCGACGGCGGCGGTGCTCAGGGAATAGCCGACATCGAAGGTGATGGTGATGGTCGAGGAGCCGTCATTGGAGCTCGTCGACGACATGTAGGTCATGCCTTGCACGCCGTTGATCTGCTGCTCAAGCGGCGTCGTCACCGTATCGGCCACGACCTGCGCGCTGGCGCCCGGATAGTGGGCGCTGACCACGACCTGGGGCGGSGTGATGTCGGGAAACTGCGAGACCGGCAGCAGGAAATARCAAATCGTCCCGGCGAGCACCATGATGATGGCGATCGCCGAGGCGAAGATCGGACGGTGGATGAAGAAGTTTACCACGACACACATGCCTCGCCGGCTGCTCTTGCCCGCCCGAAGGCGCTGGCAACCCTGGACAACTGGCCGTGCCCGTCACGGGAGGCTTCCCGTGACCGCAGCAACGGCACCTCGCGACGCTGCCCATCGGCAAGCGAGCGAAGCATTGTCTCGAAGGCGCGGGGGTCGACCCCATCTGCCTTCATGACCAGCCGGATCATCGGATCCCGGACGGCCTCATCTATGGTAAGATCGCGGCGCTGTGGCATTGGCCGGCTCCTTGTCTGTCGATTCGCAGCCCATGCTCGCGAACCGTTTTTCATCTCTTCACCGGCCGGAGCCGCATGAACCGCAGTTTTTCGCTCATTCCGATCTGGCAGGACCAGTCACGGCCTTGTTATTGACGGAAGGCGACATAGGTGTTACCAGTAAGTAACATTTGCATAGTTACAGACCGGTAACACCCTAGTCAAGAGGTGGCCGTGGTTTTTAGGAAACGAAAGGAGATCATGATGACAGACGGCGTCGTGGAGCGCTCACGTCCCCGGGATCGAATCCTGGAGACGGCGCGTGACATGTTCCACAAGCATGGCATCAAGGGCGTCGGCGTCGACGCCATCACCGAAGCTGCCGGCACGAACAAGATGACGCTCTATCGTCACTTCGAATCCAAGGACGAACTGATCGTCGAGTGCCTGCGCGCCACCGCGTCCAAGGCCGGCGCGATGTGGGAAGGGTTCGAAGCCGAGTTTCCCGGTGACAAGCTCGCACAATTGCATGCCTGGATCCGCATGGCCGCTGACTGCCTGACGGCTGACGGCCGCGGCTGCGACATGGCCAATGCCGCCGCTGAGCTGACCGAGCCGGACCATCCGGCCAGGCGTGTCATCAAGGAAATCAAGGAAGCCCAGCGCGACCGCCTTGTAACGATGTGTCGCGATGCCGGCATCGGTCAGGCTGAGCTGCTCGCCGATACGTTGTCGTTGCTGCTTGAAGGCGCGCGCGTCAGCGTGCAGACGGTGGGCACCGAAGGGCCGAGCACGCAGTTCGTGCGCATGGCCGAGGGGCTGATCGTTTCCTTCCGGGGCACCGCCGCCGGTTGAATTGAACCGCCGCTGACGCGCCATTCCATCGTGCGGTCGAGCGCGATGCGTGGCGCGCTTTGGCGTCGGTGATAACGGCTATTTCTCCCGTTTGAACGAAAAAAGCCCGCTGCCGGGAGGAGGTGGCAGCGGGCTCGATTTCGAATGTGGCGCGGGAGGAGGTGCACCCCATTCAGCGTCGGCATCGCATCTGGGAGGAGTAGATGGCCGACAACCAGAACCTACGAGTTGCCCAATGATTCGGCAACAATGAATTGTGCATAGCAGCTGTGCAGATTTGCCGTACCAATTATCCTACAAATACGGGGAGCCGGCTGGCGCGGGCTCCTCCGCCTCACTGCACCGGCACGTTTTCCCTGAAAATCAGGCGCGGCTCGATGAATTTACGGGTGAGATAGGGCGCCGATGAGGCAATGGAACCGAGCAGACGGATGACCGACTGTTCGGCGATCAGCCTGGCGTTCTGGTCGATGACGACGTCGGCGAGATCGTCGACAAGATAGCCACGCGTTTGCTTGGTCAGGTCGTGGCAGATGAACACCGGCTTGCGGTTGGGCCTGGATTCGCGGATGGCCTTCGCCACGCCGGAGCGTCCGGCCCCGACGCAATAGATGCCAAGCAGTTCCGGTTCGTTGTGCAGCGCCTTCATGGTCTCGGCATAGCTGGCGTCCGGTTCGTCATTGATCTCGACGGCGCTGCTGACGGTCAGGTTGGGAAATTCCTCGCCAAGCACCGAGCGAAAGCCCATTTCACGCTCTTCATGGCCGCGATAGGAGCGCGAGCCGACGACCATCGCCAGATGGCCCTCGCGACCACCGAGGAAGCGACCCATAAGAAGTGCCGCCGTTCGTCCAGCCACCCGGTTGTCGATGCCGACATAGGCCGAGCGGGGAGCGGTCGGAATATCGGACACCAGCGTCACCAGGCGAATGCCGGCCTCGACGATGTCGCGCAGGATGTTGCGGGTTCGGGGGTGGTCGACGGCGATGACACCGACGCCATTGGCCTTCAGCGACAGGTTTTCGACGGCGCTCTGCAGCGCGTTCGGCGAGATGCCGGCGAGGTTGTGGATCCGGCAGGACGCGACCAGCGGCAGGCGCGATGCATAGTCCTCGATGTGCCTTGCCAAATCCTGCATGAAGGCGTTGCTGCCGATCGRCAAGAAGAATTCGAGGTTGGCGGGCTTCGAAGGAAGCGTCACCTGATCAGCGACCGGCAAATAGCCAAGCTGCTTGGCGGCCTCCATGACGCGCTGCCGGTTGGCTGCACTGGCACCGGCCCTGTTATTGAGCACCCTGTCGACCGTCGCGGTCGAGAGTCCGCAATTCCTGGCGATGTCAGTGACGGTGGCCTTCATGACGCAACCCTATGCGCCGATACGATGGCGCGCCAGATAAGCCGATGTGGCAGGCGATGTAATCTGAGGGACCGGTGATCGACACCCATCACCACAATACGCATTCGGCTGCTTCGACAAGACGGTTCCGCTCCGTCCTCAGTGCGACGGCTTGCCGTCGGCGACGGCGTCGCGGATTTCCTTGTCCGACATGCCGGTGATGATCCGTTCGACTTCCGTCACATTTGTCTTCTTCGGGTCGATGTCGTCGGCGACCACCTTGCCCCGGCGCATGACGACGATGCGGTCGACCACCTGGAAGACATGGTGGATGTTGTGCGCGATGAAGATGCAGGAATGGCCGGAATCGCGGGCGCTGCGCACGAAGCTCAGCACGCCTTGCGTTTCGGCGACACCGAGATTGTTGGTCGGTTCGTCGAGGATGATGAGGTCGCTGTCGAAATGCATGGCGCGCGCGATCGCCACCGCCTGTCGCTCGCCGCCGGAGAGCGAACCGATCGGCGTCGTCGGCGGAATGTTCTTCGAAATGCCGACCTGTTTGAGCAGGTCGCGGGCGACAGTGTTCATCGCCTCCTGGTCCATSCGGTTGAGGAAACGCGGCGGTTTGATCGGYTCGCGCCCGAGGAAAAGATTGCGSGCRATCGACAGYTGCGTGACCAGYGCCGARTCCTGRTAGATCGTCTCGATGCCATGGGCGATGGCGTCGCTGGTGCTGCGCAGGCTGACCTTCTTGCCACGGATGAAGATGTCGCCGCTGGTCAGCGGCACGGCGCCCGACAAAACCTTGATCAGTGTCGACTTGCCGGCGCCATTGTCGCCGAGCAGGC
>NZ_JBFUGJ010000264.1:0-8474 GCF_056402975.1 Mesorhizobium sp. P3_A9
CATTGATGTCGACCGATATCCAGCGGCAGCGGCGCACGGCATCGGGAACGGTGACGGCGTGATGGGTTTCGGAACTGAGCGAGAAGGCGCCGAACGGGCTGCGCTGCTCGTTGAAAAGGGCCTCCGCAGCTTCCTTGATGTCTGCCTGTTTCAAATGATGCCACTCCTGATCGCCGTGGCGATGGCCATCGCGCGGTTCGAGGCCGCGAATTTCTGGATGGCGTGGGTGATGTAGCTGTTGACGGTATTGGAGGACACGCCAAGGATGACCGCCACTTCGTCGGTGGTCTTGCCTTCCGAGACCCAGAACAGGCATTCGCGCTCGCGGTCCGATAGTGGATCCTGCATGGCGGCGGCAGCGATCAGCTGCGGAATATGCGAAAGCGCGTAGCAGCATTTCAGCTGCGCCTTCATCAGCGCCGGCTGGTCGATCTGGCCGGCCGCCGCCGCCGAGAACAGGGCGAACAGGCGCTGGCGGCCGACATTCAGCCTAAGCGAATAGATTTCGGCATGGCCGAGCACGTCGAGAAGGCGGGCTTCTTCGCCGGAGACCAGCCCGTCGGCATCGGGCGCCTCAGCGGCCACCAGCGGCCTTGGACGGATGCCGGGCGCGACGGTGAGCGCGCCCTGGGCAAGGCCGGCGATCAACCGCTTGCCGATCAGTTCAATGGCGTCGAAGATCCAGTTCGAGGAGACGATGCGTGCGTCGTTGCGGTCCTGGTCGTGGACGATGGCAACCAGCATGTAGCTGTCGGCGCCGATCTCGGCGGTCAGCTCCATGAAGAAGCTGGTCAAATCACCGCGCGACGTCAGGCGCGAGCCCAATGTGTCGGATTGAAGAAGCGCGGCGGAACTGCTCATTCTTGTTGCTTTTGGCCGGAATCGTTTCTGCTGCCCGGATGCTGGAGGCCAGCCGCCGAACCCTAAAAACGCGTTACTTTCACGAGACGCACGCGAGGCGCGGGGCCGCGCCCAATCAGACGGAATCCATTCAGGGAACGCGAAGACATCCGCGTCTGGCGCCGGAAAAATCCGGAACGTGAGACTTTGGGTGGTCGCCGCGCCCCCCATGGACCGGCTGATTCGGGTCTAATCTACCCGCAGATGAATCCGACATCAAACGCGATTTGACAAAATCGAATCCGGTGGACTCGCGTGCGACTCAGAGTAACGCCCAACACACTTTCGCCGCATCGGGGCCGCCTGAAAACACTGACACGAAAAAGCCAGAGGTTGTTGCGAAGCTGCCGTATCGAGGACCGATCGATTCCGATAGGTTCTCGGCGATCGGCAGGGAGGTGGGCTTCCCTTCGATCGGACTGGGCTAAGGTGGCGGCGCTTGTTTCGCGGCCATCGGCAATGGGGGGTAATCATGAAGCAGGTTTTCCTGGCGTTCACGGTGGTGCTCGCGGTTTTTGCCGGTGCGGCAGCGCCCGCCAAGGCCGAGCCAATCGTCACCTATGCGCTCGACAACGGGCTGCAAGTGGTGCTGGTGCCGGATCATCGTGCGCCGAAGGTGGTGATGAACCTGCGCTACCGTGTCGGGTCGATGAATGAACCGGCGGGCCGCTCAGGCTTCGCGCATCTGTTCGAGCACCTGATGTTTTCCGGGACGCCGGCCTGGCCGAACGTGTTCGGTGCGCATGCCGCACTGGGCAACGAGATCAATGCCTGGACCACCGAGGACGGCACCGTGTTCTATGTCGACGGCCTGTCGTCGTCGCTGCCGGTGATCCTGTCGCTGGAAGCCGACCGCATGGCCAATCTCGGCCGCTCGGTGACACAGGCCAAGCTCGACCTGCAGCGTTCGGTGGTCAAGAACGAGATGCGCCAGAACGTGCTCGACAAGGCCGGCGCATCGGGCTGGGAAGCCTTCTGGTCCGGACTGTTTCCGAAGCCGCATCCCTATAGCCGCATGGTCATCGGTTCGGTCGCCGACCTCGATGCTGCAACGCTCGACGATGTCAGAGGCTTCTTCAACACCTACTATCTGCCCAACAATGCCGTGCTGGTGCTGGTGGGGGATCTGAAGGTGGCTGATACCAAGGCGCTGATCGCCGACACGTTCGGCCGGATATCGCGCGGCGCCGACGTGGCGCGACCCGCCGTCCCGGAACCCACACAGGCGCGGCTCAAGCTGGTGCTCGAGGATCGCGTGCCGAGCCCCGTCGTCGTGGTCGGCTTCAGCGGCCCGGCGGCGCAGTCGCCGGATAATGGCGCGCTCAGCATTGCCGCCGAATTGCTCGGCAATGGCGACTATGGATTTCTGCGCAACCGGCTGGTCTCGGAACAGGGCGTCGCCACCTATGCCAGTGCAAGCTGGACGGGTGGACTGCTCGGCGGGCGCTTCACTTTCGAGGCGGGTGCGGCGGCAGGCGTGACGCCGGAAGCGCTCGAAAGCGCGATGAAAGCGGCGTTTGCGGATTTCCAGAAGGCGCCGCTCGATCCGGCTGATGTCGAGCGCGCGCGCAACGGCATATTGCAGGCAACGCGGCTGGGCAACGAGGCGCTGAAGGATCGTGCCGGCACTGTCTCCTACAATGCCGACATTCTCGGCGATGCGCAGAGCGCGCTGGTCGACGATCCGCGCGTCAAGACTGCCAGCGCCGCCGATGTTGAAGCGACGATCAAGCGGCTCCTGAAACCGGAAGACGCCAGCGTGCTGGTGTTGAAGCCCGGCCCGCGCGGCGGCTATCCCGACGCGCTGATCGGTTCGTCTGGCACGCCGCAACCCTTCACGGCACCGGAGCGGGTGGCGATCGACATTCCGAAGCATCCGGCCGGGCAAGCGCCTTCAGCGGTGTTGCCCGCCATGGAAACGGCGACGCTCTCCAACGGCATCAAGCTCGTCCACTACACGATGCCGGAAGCGCCGATGGTCTATGTCGCGGCGAGTGCACAAGGCGGCTGGAACAGCGTGCCGGAAGGCAAGGAGGGGCTGCTGGAGCTTGCCGCCAGCATGGCGACGCGTGGCGCGGCCGATCGCGGTTCGGCCGACTTCGCCAAGGCGACCAGCGACATTGGTGCCGGCATCGGCTATCAGGCCGGCGCACTGACCACGACGATGACGCTTGGCGTGCCGCCGGAAAAACTGGATCAAGGTCTTGGCCTGCTTGCCGATGCGGTGCTGAAACCGCGGTTCGACAAGACCGAATGGACGGTGTTGATGGCGCAGACGGYCGAYTGGCTSAAYGGCCGCGARGCGGATCTGCCGGGYGTKGCMGGYCGCGYSGCRAAGGCGGCRCTCATTCCGCARGTGCCRGGCAAGGCSGCGRTCGACTGGTCGGCAAAGGCGCTGGCSTCGATCTCGCTSGAYGASGCSAARGCYGCSTTCAAGGCSGWGTTCACGYCGAARKCSGTGACCTTCTACAGCGTCGGCCCGRTGCCGGTSGMGACMGTKGCSGCCRGCCTTGAAAAGGCRTTCGGMACATGGWCRAGCGATGCYGCCGGCTATGCCATCGAACCGTCGCCGGCAGCGCATTTCAACGGCGGTCAGAAAGTGCTGCTGGTGCCCGAGCCCGGCGCCAGCCAGTCGGCGCTGTTCGTGGCGCGGCCRGCGCCCGGCACTGACGAAGGCGAGCGCGCGGAATCGACCGCGGTCGCCAATCTGCTCGGCGATGATTTCTCCAGCCGGCTGAATTCGGTGATCCGCGAGGAGAAGGGCTATTCCTATGGCGTGTCGAGCTATCTCATGAGCCCGATGAAGGCCGGCTCGGGACTGGTGGTGGCAACCACCGTCGAGCGCGCCAACACCGGTCCGGCGATCACCGAAATCCTGAAAGGTTTCGCCGGCCTGACCACCTTGCCGGTGGCGCAGGACGAGGTCGACCGCACGGTGACGGTCTATCGGCGGGCACTGGCTGGATCGGCAGAGACCTCGGCCGGTCTGTTCGGCTCGCTGATCGGCGCGGCCGGCAGCGGTTCGACGCTCGAGGACCAGCAAAGCCGGATGACGGCGCGCACCCAGCTGACGCTCGACGCCGTGCAGAAACAGGCGCTGGCATTGTCGTCGCTGGAGCCGTCGCTGATCGTCGTTGCCGGTGATCCCGACGTGGTCATGCCGCAGCTTGCCGCGATCGGTCTCAAGGATGTCGAGATCGTCAAGCGTGACGAGGCTGGCGAACAGACGGCCATGCGGGCGCTCGACCTTCTCGGCGCCAACAGCCAGACGCCGTTGTCCGCTTCACCTTGGCGGGTCGGCGATGGCGGCACGACGCGAGCGGTGCACTCCTGCGCTGGCGCCAAGGACTGTGGCGCGCAAATCCACGCCGATTGATCGGCTCGATGCGCGGCCGCCGGCCGCGCTTAAATCTTGGTATCTTTGGTTTCGGGGGAAACGATGAGCGATTCATTTCGGGAAGTTACGTCAGTCTCGTGGTTCGGGCGGATCAAGCGCGCGGTCGGCGGGGTCATCTTCGGCCTGCTGCTGATCGTGCTGATGGTGATCGGGCTGTTCTGGAACGAGGGCCGCGCGGTGCAGACGGCGCGCTCGCTGGCCGAAGGGTCGGGCGCCGTTGTCTCGATCAACGCCGACAGCGTCGATGCCGGCAATGACGGCAGACTGGTGCATGTCAGCGGGCCGGTGACGGCCGATAGCGGCCTGTCGGATCCGGATTTCGGCATCGCCGCGCAAGGGCTGCGCCTGTCGCGCAGCGTCGAGATGTATCAGTGGAAGGAAGAATCCAAATCCGAGACCACCAAGAAGCTTGGCGGCGGCGAGGAGACGGAGACCACCTATAGCTATCAAAAGGTGTGGGACGACAGCCAGATCGAYTCRTCGGAYTTCAAGAAGCCSGAYGGCCAYCARAATCCRCCGATGGMRATCCACAGCMRGACCTTCCAGATYCCGSASGGCAAGCTYGTCGCSTTCGATCTSGATACGCCGGTGCTCGACCGCATCGAGGGCGACAAGGACTAYTCGCTGTCGTCCAGTCAGTCGGCGGCGATCAAGGCAGCCTATACCGGGACGAAGCCGCTCAGCATCGTTGATGGCAGGATCTATCTCGGCAGCGACAACACGACGCCTGCATTGGGCGACTAYCGCATCGGCTAYGAGCTGGCGCCGCTCGGCGTGGTCAGCATCGTGGCGCGCCAGGCTGGCAGCCGGTTCGAGCCATACCAAACGCAAGCCGGCGATGCGCTGCTGATGGTCGATACMGGCSAKGTGCCGGCSGMMAAGATGTTCGCCSACGCCGTCAGCGCCAACACKCTSATCACCTGGCTGCTGCGKGCCGYSGGYCTGCTGCTGCTGACGATCGGCTTTGCCCTGTTCCTCAGCCCGATCGGCGTGATCCTCGACGTCATCCCGTTCCTCGGCAGCATGGCGCGAATGGGAACCGGCATCATCGCCTWCTTCCTGGCGATCCTGGTCGGCACGACGACGATCGCGATTGCCTGGTTCTGGTATCGGCCGGTTCTGGCGGCAGGCATCCTGGCTGCCGGCGTCATCGCGGCGGCGGCGGTCTATTATCTCGGCCGCTCACGCAAGGCAGGCGCGCCGATGGCTGCGCCAAGCGCCGGCACCGCAGCGTAGTTCGCAAAAAAAAGGGCGGCCACGCCGCCCTTTTTCTTCATATCTGTCGTTATCCGCCTTGGGTTTCCGGGCAGGCCTACCGATCCTCGAAACCGGTCAGCACGCCGACGGCGTTTACGCCGATCTCCTCGACGGCATAGCCGCCTTCCATGACGAACAGAGTTGGCAGTCCGAGCCTGGCGATGCGGCGGCCGATCTTGGGGTAGTCCGGGCTTTTCAGCTTGAACTGGCTGATCGGGTCCTTCTCGAAGGTGTCGACGCCGAGCGAGACGATGACGATGTCGGGCGCGTAAGCGGCCAGCCTGGCGCAGGCATCCTCCAGCGACGCGTTCCAGGCATCCCAGCCGGTGCCGAACGGCATCGGATAGTTGATGTTGAAACCCTCGCCGGCGCCCGTGCCGCGTTCATCGGCATGGCCGAGGAAGAACGGATACTCCACCATCGGATCACCATGCAGATTGAGGACCTGCACGTCGGCGCGGTCATAGAAGATCTCCTGCGTGCCGTTGCCGTGGTGGTAGTCGACATCGAGGATCGAGACCCGTTTGGCGCCCTGGTCAAGGAACCACTGCGCGGCGACGGCGGCGTTGTTGATGTAGCAATAACCGCCCATGAAKCCGGCGCCGGCRTGRTGGCCKGGCGGRCGGCAGAGCGCGAAGGCCGACCTTTCGCCGCCCTTGACCAGGCCGGCCGCGGTCAGCGCGACGTCATAGGACGATTTGATCGCCGCCCATGTGCCTTTGACGAAGGTGGCGCCGGCATCGAAGGAATARTAGCCGAGCAGSGCRTCGAYGCGCTTCGGCGGCACGTCGCCGCGCAGGCCGCGCGTCGGCCAGGTGAAGGGCATGGCGGTGCCCTCATGACCGGAGGCTACCCATTGCGGCCAGACCGTCGGCAGGAAGTCGATATAGTCCGATTTGTGGATGCGCTTGGCGGCGGCAAGATCGTGCTCAAGCGGCAGGACGATCGGACCGAGCTTCTCGCTTTCGACCCGCGCCTTGATGAATTCGGCGCGCGAGGGCTTTTCGAAACCCGGCACGATGGCTGATGTGACCAGTTCCATCTGGCCGGCATGGCCGGCATGAAGCGGCGAATAGACAGTCTTCATAAAATTCCTCTCGAAGTGCGAAGTCAGTCAAGGTTGAGATAGGGGGTCACCAAGGCGAGCCACATTCTTTCGACATCGTCCTCRATGAGGTCGTATGTCTTGCGGTCTCTTTTCAGCCCGACAAGCCGGCAGGCGTGCCCGACGTCCATCATCACCACGCCGAGCCGGCTGGCGATCTTGTCTTCCAGCGCCGGGTTCACATGCTGCAGCCATGCGGCGTAGAGCGCGATGATCTGCTCGTCATATTCGTCCTGGATCGGCCGGAGGTCGGCATTGCCGGATATGGCCTCGATCACCGGCATCAGGGTGGCGTTTTCGAGATATATCCTGGAGGTATCGATGAAGAGCTTGCGCACTTCGCGCCGGAACTCTTCCCGGTCGGTGGGCGGGGGGACCTTGATGCGCTTGGCGATCACCTCGGGAAAGGAGGACAGCCAACGCCGGGCGAGGTCTAGGAGAATGGCTTCCTTGTTGGGGAAGTATTGGTAGATCGAACCGACCGACAGGCCCGCGCGCTGCGCAATGGCGAGCGTCGTCGGCGTCCTGGTTCCTTGCTCTCGCGTCAAGATCAATGCCGCGTCGAGAATCCGGTCGACCACCTTGCTCGACCGCTGTTGCCGCGGCTGCTTGCGCGGTTCGAGCGCTATCCTGGTTTTGCGGTCGAGACTGCGCTTCACGGCTTGATGTCCTCGTTCCCCGCCCGGTCTCAACACAGGCGCAGGGTGCTATCCACAATACATTCGAAATTCCGCATGTTGACAAACGCGAATAATCAGTCGCATTCTTTTATCCACGCTGTTTTCGGAGATCACAAGGGGAATTTCAAAACAGCGCACTGGCATCAGTTTCATCCGATGGCGCAGCTGCGGTGACGTGGCAGCTTGTCGGACAAGAGGATTGCCGGTCTCAGTCGGTCATCAAAAGCGCGGAGTCGCGATGTCTGTCACGGGTGCGGGTAAAAATGCGGATCTGATCGTCATTAATGGTCGTGTGCTGACCATGGACGATGACAACCCCTCAGCCGAGGCTATTGCCGTCAAGGACGGCGCCATCATCGCCATTGGCAGCCGCGCTGCAATCGAAGAGCTCAAGGGAACAGCCACAGAGGTGATCGACGCCAAGGGCGGTTCGGTCCTGCCTGGCTTCATCGAAGCGCATATGCATCTGTTCGGCGGCGCGGCCGAACTCGAAAATCTGCATCTGGCAGGGGTGCACGGCTTCGATGCCTTGCGCGATGCGATCCAGACCTTTGCCGCGGCACGGCCCAACGCCAGGCTTCTGATCGGCGCCGGCGTCGACTATGCGATCCTGCCCGAGCCGGTCACGCGCCACCATCTCGACCAAATCATCCCCGATCGCCCGTTCGCCATGTCGGCCTCCGACCACCATACGATGTGGGCGAACACCAAGGCGCTGGAAGAGGCGGGCCTCCTGCATGGCAGGGAATTGGGGCCGGGCAACGAAATCGTGATGGGTGCCGATGGCCTCGCGGCGGGCGAATTGCGCGAGGGCGAGGCTTTCGGCCCGATCCTGGAGCATTTCGGGCAGAACCGCACACGGCTCGGTCTTACGGGCGGTGAGCCGGAGCCCTATCCCTCGGCCGAGGAATTGGCTGCTGATCGCGATCTGATGCACCGCGGCCTGGAATGGTGCGCCCGCCACGGCATCACGTCGATCCAGAACATGGATGGCAACCTCTACCAACTCGAGCTGCTTGCCGGCCTGGAGCAAGAAGGGCGATTGCTGTGTCGTACGCAAATCCCGTTTCACTTCAAGAACTTCATGGACCTCGGCATGCTTGAAAAGGCATCCATGATGGCTTCGACCTACAAG
>NZ_JBFUGJ010000265.1:0-8459 GCF_056402975.1 Mesorhizobium sp. P3_A9
ACCGCATGAAGCTGACCACGATCCGCTATGTCGGGCTGGCCAAAGCCACTGCCCAGGTGACGTTAGCGGCGATTGCCTTCAACATGCGCCGATGGGCCGCCATCACAGGATAGGTGCGCCCGCAGTCCGGCCCCACGAGGCCGAACCGCCGCCCGAAATTCCAAACCAGACACAAGAACTCACGAATACGGGCGATATTCCCGCAATCCCGCTCTCATCCGCGCTCTGCTGCAATTACACAACAGGCCCCTTGCGGGGGAGATGCCCGGCAGGGCAGAGGGGGGTGCTGTCCCGCCGGCCTGCGGCCAATCCGGGCCGCGCCCTTGCGTGACTTTGTTCAGTTCGAAATAGGCAATTCGAAAGGTTGGCGATCCTTCACACCCCCCTCTGTCCTGCCGGACATCTCCCCCGCAAGGGGGGAGATCAGCCGTTGCCGCGGCTTTCGCCAATCACCAGCGCGGAAAGTAAGGGTAAAGTAGCGATCGTCAGGCCGAAATCCGCTCGATCACCGCGCCGCAGTTGGACAGCTTTTCTTCCAGCCGCTCGAAGCCGCGGTCGAGATGGTAGACGCGGTTGACCGTGGTCTCGCCTTCGGCCGCAAGGCCGGCAATGACCAGTGACACCGAAGCGCGCAGGTCGGTGGCCATGACCGGCGCACCTTTCAGCTTCGCGACGCCGTCGACGATCGCTGTCTGGCCCGAAAGCGTGATGTGGGCGCCGAGCCGGGCCAGTTCCTGGACGTGCATGAAGCGGTTTTCGAAGATCGTCTCGGTGATGCGCGACTTGCCCTTGGCCATGGTCATCAGGCCCATGAACTGCGCCTGCAGATCGGTCGGGAAGGCCGGGAAGGGCGCGGTCGTGACGTCGACCGGCGAAATGCCGGAGCCGTTGCGCCTGACGCGGATGCCGGAATTGGTCGGCGTGATCTCCGCACCCGTCTGCGAAATGACGTCCAGCGCGGTCTGCAGCAGTTCCGGACGTGCACCTTCGAGCACGACGTCGCCGCCGGTCATSGCMACCGCCATGGCATAGGTGCCGGTCTCGATGCGGTCGGGGATGACGCGCACGCGCGCGCCCGACAGCGATTCGACGCCGTCGATGGTGATGGTCGGGCTGCCGGCGCCGGAAATCTTGGCTCCCATGGCGTTAAGGCATTCGGCGAGGTTGACGATTTCGGGCTCGCAGGCGGCGTTTTCCAGCACCGTCTCGCCCTTGGCCAACGAAGCCGCCATCATCAGCACATGAGTGGCGCCGACCGAGACCTTGGGGAACACAAAGCGGTTGCCGATCAGGCGGCCATTCTTGGTCTTGGCGATGACATAGCCGGTGTCGACGTCGAGATCGGCGCCCAGCGCCTGCAGGCCTTCGAGGAACAGGTCGACCGGGCGCGTGCCGATGGCGCAACCGCCGGGCAGCGACACCTTGGCCTCGCCCATGCGGGCCAGCAGCGGCCCGATCACCCAGAACGAGGCCCGCATCTTCGACACCAGCTCGTAAGGCGCCGTCGTGTCGACGATGTTGCGGGCGGAGAAGTTGATGGTGCGCGAATAGCCTTCATTCTGCTTCTCGCGGCGGCCATTGACCGAATAGTCGACGCCGTGATTGCCGAGGATGCGGATCAGCTGCTCGACATCGGCCAGATGCGGCACRTTTTCCAGSGTCAGCGTGTCGTCGGTCAACAGCGAGGCGATCATCAAGGGCAAAGCGGCATTTTTCGCGCCCGAAATCGGAATGCTTCCGGAGAGCTTGTTGCCCCCGACAATTCTGATGCGATCCATTAGAGAACGTCCCTCTCGGCCAGAAAAGGCCGGTTCAATCGTTTGAGTATCGGCCCGTCTAGACCATTGGCCAATCTGGTTCAAGAAATAGGATTTCGCCCACCCCGGTCCAAGAGTGGCTGATTTGAGTTAATCTTTCTGCATTTCCTTGGCCGAACCGAGCCCGTCCGGCCGCTGATCGGCTTCCCCGGCGCGCCGCTTGTCGGCGTCGCCACTACGGCGCGAGCGCGACTGCGCCTTGCGTTTCTGCAGATTGGCACGCAATTGCTCGGCGAGCCGGTCCTTGCGATCCGTACCGCCCTTTTTCGCCTGATTTGTCTTGTCGCTCATCGTCCCGCCCCGGCCGGCGACCGGCCAACCTCCCATTCAGGGATAGCCAACATTGTGGCGCCGCCATGTCATTGAAAGCTATCCGGCAAAGGCTTTCACAGAAGCGTTGTTCTTGGCCTTGCGCTTGCCGGTTCGATATGGCAGAAGCCCGCCATCGGCGGCTGCGGTAGCTCAGTGGTAGAGCACTCCCTTGGTAAGGGAGAGGTCGAGAGTTCAATCCTCTCTCGCAGCACCAGATTTCCTGGTTTCGTGAATTGTTCTGCTCTGACGCCGCCGCTGTTCTCAGCTGTGGAGATGCGCCAGTTCGAACCCGGTATCATCCTGCGCGTCGGACAGGTGCTGTTCGGCGGACCGGAACATGTCCGAGAACTCCATCTCGTTCTCCAGCATCACGCCGCCGACCTTGATGGTGAGGACATCCTCGGTGCCTTTTGGCGCGAAATAGACTTGCGCGACACGCGTGCGGATACGCTCGCCGATTTCCTTAGCCTCCGCTTCAGTCGCGCCCGAGAGGAAAACCCCGAACATCGAGGCCCCGATGCGCCCGATCAGATCCTCCTCGCGCACCGACGACTGTATGGTCGAGACGATGAGCCGCAAGGCCTCGTCGCCCCATTCAAGGCCAAATCGCATGTTGATGGACCGAAGGTGTTCCGGATGAATGACCAGGAAGGCGCCCGAGCGTGGCCCTGGCCCCGATCGCCTGGGTGCCCGTCGTTCGATCATCGATGTGAAAACCGGCCCGTTCAGGCAGCCCGTCAGCCCGTCGTAGGTCCCGGACCTGTTGAGTTCCTGCCGGTAGCGGCGGATTTCGACCCGATTCCAGCCGATCAGCGCGAAAAGCGGCAGGCCGATGATCACCGGCAGCAGTCCCGCGGTGATCATGCTGCGGGCGAACGGCGTCAGCGTGTCGCTGAACAGGAGCAGGTAGTTGAGGCCAAGGGAAAGCCCGAGGCTCCCTGCGGTTCCCAGCAATGTCAGCCACGCGACGCGCTTCCAGGGCTGGGCTGTGGTGGTCGCCATTGGTCTCGTCATTGGCCAGTCTCCTGTCAGATCGGCTGGTATACGGCCTGGCTGCCCTAATTTCGGTTTCGTCCAACCGTACAATTTGATGAAAAAACGCCGAATGACCTCTTCGATATGCCCCGCTCGAAGACGGCCTGCCGGGAACCCTGAGCCATGACGGTCAGGTGAAATATCGGAGATTGCCGAACAGGCGGCGCCTGCCTAGCGCGGTGGCCCGAAGACACCCATCCCGGCATTCCTGGCAATTGCTTCCGCCTTGCCATAGATGCCGCCTGGCAGCGCCATGGCCCAGCCATTGGCGACGAGCCAGGCGCCGACATCCTGCTTGCCCAGCCGGCACGGTGCGGCGATGGCGAAGCGCTCGATATCCGGCGGCAGAACACAGGTCAGCGCGCGCCCCCGCAGCCACGCATTGAAGGCCGCGCGGGCCCGCTGGCCGCAGGGCCAGGCCTCGTCGCGAAACGAACAGGTCTGGTTCACGTCGATGTCCTGGGCCCCGCTGATGACCACCGTCCACCCCGTCGATTCGAACGTCGCCGCCGACGTTGCAATCGGACGGTAGAGCAGGGTTTCGCGCCAGTCTTTCGGCATGGGCGTTTTGGGGCGGACGGCGAGCCCGAGTTCTCCGAGTGGCGGCCGGGCCTCGACCCGTTCGATTTCCGATGCGTCAACCGGCGGTGGGGCGATAAGGCTCTCGGCGATCCGCCGCGCCGGTTCCCGCCTTTGATCGTCGAGAACGACCGCTTCCGCCGGGGTTGCCTGGCTACCGGAATTTTCCAGGGACGGTGCGAGGACGGGCCGTTCGACGGAAAGCAGGGCTCCGGCACGCATGATCAGGACAATTCCGAGCAGCAGCTCAAGGCTCCCGACCGAGATCACCAGGCGGGCATGCCAGCCCATCAGGCCAGTGCAGCGTTCGAGCAAGGTCCTGCCGCCAGCCGGTCAGAAACCCGAAGTCGATTTGGCAACCAGTTTGAGCGCACCCTTTTGAATCCGATAGAATGGCATCGACCTTTGGCTGGAGCCGTCAGCGCGAAAACGGAACAAACCTGTCGACCCGCGAAACCCGCTAGGGTTTTCGAGCACCTGTTTGCTGAAGCCATCAGGTCCGACCGCGCTGGCGATCCCTGCTGTCAGGGCAACCATATCATAGGCATAGGCCACATTGACGTCGGCCGGGTAGTTGTATGCCGTCCGGAAGCGGTCGGCGATCGGTCCGGTTTCGCTTGGATCGAGCGTGGCGATGTATGCCCCCTCGAACAGCGGATCCATGGGATGCTCCAGCCATCGATCCGTTCCGACGACAGAGATTGCTTTTCCGGGAATGCCCTTTGATTTGAGGGCGGCAAGCACAGGCGCTGGGCTGTCATCGCCGCTGGCAACGATGACCGCGTCGGGAGTGTCCACGAGTGAGCCCATCTGGTCGACCGCCTTGGCGCCACCGTCGCCGGCCGAATACGGCACAGTGACCGCGAGCGTCGCGCCATAGATGCTGAGGCCGTTCACCACCCGTTTCTCCACGGCACTGGCGTTCGAGCCTTCCGCGACAAGCAATACGAACTTCTTGCCGCCTTTCGCGGCGAGCCCCGCGGCGCCCGCCGCGGCGCTGTCGGCTTCGCTGAGGCGCACGGCGTAAACTCCGGCACCGCCGGCGAAATTGTCGGCAAGCGCCAGGACCGGCGGCCGCTTCGATCCCGACAGCGTCGCAATATGCTGGGCCGCCGGCAGTTCGGTCGGACCGATGACGACTTTGGATCCAGTCGTTATGGCTTGAACCGCCAGTTTGCCGGCCTGTGCGCTGTCGCCTTTCGTGTCCTTTACGGTCAGCGTCAGCAATCCATTGCCGATATCGGTCATCGCCAGCTTGGCGCCGTCGAGCATCTTCCTGCCGTTTTCCCCAGACGACCCAGGGGCGGACAAGGGCAGCAACATCGTGATTTTGGTCGAACCGGTGCCGAGCGACTGGCTCGCCTGGGCCGTGCCGGCACCGGCGGCGCTATTCTGGCCGGCAGGCGCGGCAACCGCGCCCGGATCGAACACTTCGGAAACGCCGCCCTTCGACTGGCAGCCCGACAATGTCATGGCGAGCGTCAGGGCGATTGCCCAAATCCAGGGATTGCGGCCCTGCCGGCCAGCTTCCATGATTGCTCCACCCCGTCTGTCGCCGGTATTTCCCGGTCTGGTCTTCCATTCATGTTACGGCGGACTTGCCGTGCCGTCTTGTTCTTTAATTTAGAAAAGCCGGGTCTCAGCGCCATGATCCGTCTGGCTTGCCCGGCGGACGGATCGTCGGCGCATTTCATCTATCGTGGCCCGGGCACGAAGATACGGCGCACGCAAACGGCAAAGGCCTAGCCAGCTGGCGCCGGCCTGCGAGGCAAACAGATCAAGGCTGGCCAAGGCGATCGTTGCGGCGATCGCCCTCAAGATTGATCCGTCTGATATCATGATGGCCAACAGGCGCGGCCCATCCGGTCAGTGCATGTATTCGACCATGCGGTCGTGGAAACACTCGCATTTGTTGAGTGTGTCCTCGTCCTTGTAGTTCGTCTTCAGATAGCCATAGGCCATGCCGCAGGCGACCTTGGCTTCCGAGGCCCAGACGAAGGCAGGCCGGGATGAATTGATCCACTCCGAGCTGTTGGCGACGGCGACGGACTCGTCCATCAGCTTGACCACCTGCTCCTTGAGATCGACGATGTTGTCGTTCAGCACCAGGTTGGACGTCCCCACGACCCGGCAATAGTCGCCTACCGGCCCCTCGATAATGTCTGCGGCGAAGCTCGTCGATCCAGCCAGCAGCAGCAGTGCGGCCGAAGCCAGCATTTTTGCACAACGCTTCATTTAAGTCCCTCTCCAAACCGCCATTTTATTCTTCGCTAATATATAGCATGCCAGACCGGCCACGCATAAGTGCTAAATCGTGGCCGTGTGCTGTTGATGCTGGGTGTCGTCGAAAAGGATGTTGATCGTGCCGGCGGGAGGCGCGTTCTGCAGAACGGCGACATCCACAAAGTTGGCGGCGTTGCCCGAGCCGCTGGTGTCGACGCTCACAGTACTGGTCGCGCTGTTGTAATGCACATAGTCGGCGATGTTGCCGGCCGGCGCCTTGTCGAACAGTGCGCTCAAGTCGATCTTGTCGCCTTCACCGCCATGGTAGTCGGCGATCAGATCCTTGATGTCCAGATTGTCGATCTTGAACGTGTCGGCTCCCGAAGTGCCGGCGATGGGCGACGTGCTTCCGGAGCCGGCGCTATCGAAATTGCCGAAGCCGATGTCGCCGACCGCGCCTGTCTGACCGTCGGCGGTCGTGAAGGTGGCGTCGCCATAGGTCAACACAGAGCCGTCCGCCGAAACCGAGTGCTGATTGTTGCTCTCCAGACCGATCTCGACGATGCCCAAGGCGGCAAGAGACTTGAACTCGCCTGGATCCGACACGCCGTTGCCGTTGGCATCCTGCCAGACGCCGAACTGCCCAAAGTCGTGATCGGCGGCGGTCAGCTTGCCATCATGGTTCGTGTCATAGAGCTTTTCGAGCGCGGCAAGGTCGGTCGCGGCGCCAGGGGCTTGCTGGGTAAAGACAAACTCCGACGCATTGCTCACTTTGCCGTCGCCGTTGAGATCGATCGCCAGAATGCCGTCATGCTGGTCGACCCAGGCGGTTTTCGAAGCGACGCCGTCACCATTATAGTCGTACGAGACCGTCGAGTGCGTCAGATCAGTCGTGTGGATTCCATCGTGGTTGAGGTCGAGCACGATCGGAGCGGCGACGGCGAAAGGCGTCAGGCCGCCGGCCACGTGGACAGTGAAATTCGCTGCTGTCCCGGTTGTGTCCCCATCACCATCCGTGAGTTGCAATGTCACCGGAATTGTATGGTCGACGGTGGTGCTCGTGACCCCGACATCGGTCAGGTTGAGCTTGGTCTTGCCCGACGACTCGTACGCGTCGACCCATGCGATCTGCAGTCCGGCAGGCGATGTGATCGTCAGCAACGTCGCGCCGAGCGTCGGAATGAAGGAAGCCGTGGTTCCGTTGGTATAGTGGGCGACGAACTCGATCTTGTCGCCCGCGGTAACCGCATCGAACGAAAACTTGGCATAGCTGACGCTGGCTATGGCAATGACCGGCGGCGTGTAGGGCCCGGCGCCATCGTAGTCGTTAGGCGTTCCGAAATCGAAACGCATGAACTCGCCTGCGTCAAAGTTGTTGTTGCCAAGCCCCCAACCGGCGCTCGAGCCGTTGACATTGGACGTCTGCGTCAGCGCCGGATTGCTGCCGGTAAGCCAGGTTGCTTCATTGAAGCCGCCCGTCGGCGCCCAGCCGGTCACCATCACGACATTCTGGCCACCCGCCGTTACGACGACGGAATTGCTGGGGCCGGAGCCGTAGGCGCCGCTCGAAGCAATGGAAACATTGCTGACAGTGCCGTCCAACGGCGCCAAAAGGTCGAACGTGTACTGCCCCGACGTGCCGGCATTCGGATTGACGGTGATGGTGAATACCGCCGTGTCGCCCGCATCATGGGTGCCGCTGTTGTTGTTGTCGGCATAGGCGGTCAACACATTGCCCGACTGTTCCGTGATTAGATTGTGGCCGGCCGAGGTCACGCCTGTGGTGTTGGCCGTGATTGTCATGGTGGCCCCGGCTCCGTCGGCGCCGGCGACAAAGTGGAGTGTTCCAACAGCCGGCGTTTGCAACGGATCGTTGCTTGCCTGCTGGCTTTGCACGGTTCCCAATGTCGGCACATCGTCGACGATCTGGACCGACAGCGTGCCGGGAGCCGAGACATCGCCGTCGGTGTCGGTGACGGTGACGGTCATGTTGTCGTAGATGGAATCGGTGCCAGCGGCGGGATGGGTTTCGTTGTCGAGGAGCGTGTAGGTATAGCTGACCTGTCCGGCACTGAAGCCGGTGATGGTGAGCGTATTGCCGAGCGGGGTGGTGATGTTAATGGGCGTGATACCGCTGTTGGCGAGTGCGGTGGCCGAGATCACGGTGCCGTTGACGGTGATCGAGCCGATGCCGTCCGGCGAGGTGATGGTGAAAGTGCCGGTGTTGTGCTCCGACGGATCGCCGTCGGCGCCGGGCGCGGCCAGTTCGCCCGAGCCTTCCGAGCCTGAGCTTGCCGGCAGGCCCTTCTCGTTGACGATGGTGTCGCCGCCGCCGCTTTGCGGCGTCAGGTTGGAGATGGTCGGCGTGGAGTCGCCGACCGAGATGGTCAGCGTGGTGTGCGACAGGTCRCCGTCGCCGTCCTTGATGGTGTAGGTGAAGACGTCGCTGACACCGCCGGGCGAGCCGGGGTTGCGGAGGTAGCTGTAGTCGCC
>NZ_JBFUGJ010000266.1:0-8455 GCF_056402975.1 Mesorhizobium sp. P3_A9
GTTTTTGTTTGCAAAGGGGAAAACCCAGATTACTTGATCTTGGTTTCCTTGAATTCGACGTGCTTCTTGGCGACCGGGTCGTACTTGCGGAACGACAGCTTGTCAGTCTTGGTACGGCTGTTCTTGCTGGTCACGTAGAAGAAACCGGTGTCGGCGGTCGACAGAAGCTTGATCTTGATGTTTGCGGCTTTGGCCATGATCTCAGTCCGTTATGTTCGTGGGGTTTTGGCCGCTGGAGCACGGGAAAACACCCGGACGCGGGAAACTTGGCGCGACACATAAAGAACGTGCCTGGAAAGTCAAGCCCGGCGAACCCGATGTGGCCCGCCCAGGCTGCCCATTACGCGTAAATCAGGCGTTTTCCGCCTCCGATACCGCAACCTTCTTCCAGTCTCCGGTCGTGTTCCACCARCGATTCGGATTGGCGCGGTCGTCCAGCCCCTTGGAGCGGCTGGCGAGGATCGGTTGGATGCGGATCACCGGCTCCTGATAGGAATGSGCCTGGAAAATKGCCTCGACSACSCGGSWGGCCAGYGCCTGGTCGTCRGGCARTTCGAATGAAATCTCGACCGTGCCCGGGCGGCGGCGCAATTCGGTTTCGGCACCGGCCGTGGCCCCCTCAAGCGGCCTGTAGCGCTCGATGCCGTGCGCCGACTGATAGGCGTTGCGGTCATACTTGCCCATGGCCAGCGGGGCGATCGCAACCACCGCGTCCATGATGCGRTCRACATCSGCGGCCGGSGCCTGRAAGGTCACMAGCAGCAGAAGCGTCATGCGMASGGATGTGGTTTCAAAGCCGCTGTCGATCATGGGAGTGTCCTCAACTTCCGATGTTTTTGGGACACTCTTCTAACCCAGCGCTCCTGACACGGTTCTGTCAGCAGCGGTGGCTGTGACAAAGAGTCAAAGCAGAATCTTGCGCACGAGCCTGATACCGACCAACGCCATATAGGCGGCGAAGAACAGGCCGAGCGACCAGCCGAAACCGGACGGACCGAACGCATCCATGCCGATGCCGATCGCCTGCGGGCCAAGCACCATGCCGACGCCATAGCAAAGCACGAAGGCGGCGTTGGCGGATGCCAGTTCGTGGCCGGAAAGCTGCGAGCCGAGATGGGCAAGGCCGATCGTGTACATGGCAGCGACCACGCCGCCCCAGACGAACAGCAGGGCGGCCATCAGGTGCCAGTTCTGGGCAAAGAAGGGCATGAACACTGTGCCGACGAGGCCGACGGTGGCGCAGGCAAGCAGCAGATAACGGCGATCGCTGACGCGATCGCTGATCATGCCGATCGGGATCTGCAGCAGCACGTTGCCGAGGCCGATCATGGTCAGCAGCARSGCSGCGTCGGCYTCGGARTAGCCGATGCGGTTRCCRTAGAYMGGGAACAGCGCGAAGCCGCCGGTTTCGACCGCACCGAAGACCAGCACGGCGGCGGTCGCCGACGGCACCAGCCAGATGTAGCGCAGGAAATTGCTGGTTTCGCCATCGGCCACAATGGTGGGGCTTTCGTTGCGCGCGGCCAGCACCGGTATGGCGGCGAGCGTCACCAGTACGATGATGACGCCGAACGGCCTGAAGCCGGAGCTGCCGAGATGGGCGAACAGCCATGGTCCGGCGGCAAAACCGAGCGACAGGACGGTGGCGTAGATACCAAGCACAAGGCCGCGCCGGTGCGGCGGCGCCGAGGTGCTGATCCAGAATTCCGACAGGATGAACAGCACCGTCAATGCGATATGCAGCACGATGCGCAGCGGAAACCACATCCAGAAGTCGGGTGCGAAATGGAAGCCGACGAAGGCGAGCGCGCCTGTGGCAATCATGGCGATCATGGTCCAGGCGACGCCAAAGCGCATGGCGAGTGGCGTGGCGAGCGGCGCGCCGGCGATCGAGGCCAAGCCGGCGACAGCCGTGTTGAGGCCGATCATCGAAGCCGAGTGGCCGCGCGTTTCCAGGATGACGCTGAGCAGCGGCATGCCGAGGCCAATGGCGATGCCGACGACGCTGATCGACGAGATCGCCGCCACCATCGGCAGCCAGTGTACGCGTTCGTCGCCCTGTGGTTGGGTATCGACCGTCATGRGATGCTGAATACTCTGTCTCTTTGATCTTGCGCAATTGCCGTGGGAAAACCGCGTCACACTTTTCCTGGGATTGCTCTACAGAAGTTCGCGGGTGAAGCGGTTGCGGACAAGCCGGTAGAAGGGGACGGGACCGCCCGGACGCAATAGTGGATCATGGATAAGGCGCTTTTCCAGCTCGTCCAGGATCATTCGGGTGATGTCGGGTATGTCGGCTTCCCTGGCCTTGGCAAGCGGCAGCCAGACCAGTTCCTCGAGTTCGTTGGTCGGTCCGCCATCAGGCAGTTCGACGGCGACATCGTTGCGCCAGGCGCTRARGAAGCGCGTGTCGAAGCGGCGYACCCGGTTGGGCGGGGTGATGGCGCGSGCRATGAASCGCAGCGYYKCSAGCGAAGGYSTCACGCCGTGCTCGACAAAGCCTTGCCAGTCACGCTTGTCGGTCGCAAAGGCGGCCTTCTGCCCGATCAGCAGCCCGGCTTCCTCATAGGTCTCGCGAATTGCGGACAAGGCGACGGCGCGGGCACGCGCAGCACTGGTGCGGCCGGGGCCGGCAAGCAGCTTTGCCTCCTCGTCGCGATGCAATGCGGTGGCCGTCGCGATGCGGCTGTCGGCCGGATCGGTGCGGCCGCCGGGAAACACGAATTTTCCAGGCATGAAGGCGTGGCCGGCGTGACGGCGGCCCATCAGCACCAGCACCTCGTCGCCCTTGCGGTCGAGAAGAATCAGGGTCGCGGCGTCACGCGGACGCAAAGGCCGGCCGCTATGCGCGGCAAGACCCTTGTCGAGCTTGTCGACAGCCGCCTTGGTCATTGCTTCCATGCGCTGGACCTAGCGGAAACTTCTTGCAAACGAAAGTGGCCTTCCACGGTCGGTATGTTGCGCCAGCGGCGCTTCAGGCGCCGTTGTGGGACTCCGTCCCATCCTTTTCGCCACCGAATCCGTGCATATAGAACGCCCATTGCAATCCGATGACGGCGCCTTTGACGGGCTGCAGCAGCGCAACCGACAAAACGATGGTCAAGGGCACCCAGATGGCGATGTGCTGCCAGGTGGTGAGCGTCGAGGTCGCTTCGACGCCCATGAAGGCGCCAAGAACGATGTGGCCGACAATGACGATGACCAGATAGGCCGGCAGGTCGTCGGCGCGATGGTGATGGATTTCCTCGCCGCAGACGCTGCAGGTCTCGACGGTCTTGGTGAAGCTGCGGAACAGCTTGCCTTCGCCGCAATTCGGGCAGCGGCCCAAGAGGCCGCGCTTCATCGCCGTCCACAGCGGGCGGGCAACCCGGCCCGAGTGATGTTCGCCGCCGAAAACCTGTTCTTGTATCCCTAGTTCATTTGGCATCATCGTCTCCTGCCGCGCGAACCCGGTCGCGATTGCGACGCACGGGCGCGGCCCTTAGCCTTGTGAAACGACTTGCTGGAGCCTGGCAGGGGCTTCGGGTCGGTCAACATCTCGAAGCGCATCGCGCCAGCCATTGGCGCCACCTCGATGAGCCGAACCTCGACGCGGTCCGCGAGTTGGTAGCCTTTGCCCGAGCGTTCTCCGAACAGGGAGCGGGCCGTTTCGTCATATATATAGTAATCGCCGCCCAGAGTTGACACCGGGATGAAGCCATCTGCGCCAAACTGCGGCAATTGGACAAATAGTCCTGATTTGGTGACGCCGGAGATGCGAGCGTCGAAACGATCGTCGATGCGCTCGGCGAGATAAGCGGCAATCAGCCGGTCGACCGTGTCGCGCTCGGCCGCCATGGCGCGCCGTTCGGTGCCGGAGATCAAGACCGCAACGTCTTCGAGCCGCGCCTCCTCATCTTGCGTCAGCCCTCCCGGACCGAGGCCGAGTGCGGCGATAAGCCCGCGATGCACGATCAGGTCGGCGTAGCGGCGGATCGGCGAGGTGAAATGCGCGTAGCGCTTCAGGTTGAGGCCGAAATGGCCGATATTCCCAGGCGAATATTCGGCCTGGCTCTGCGAGCGCAGCACCACCTCGTTGACCAGCGCCTCATTGTCGGCGCCGCGCACGCGTTCCAGAATGCCGTTGAACTGGCTGGGCCGCATCTGCGCGCCGCGCGCCAGCGACAGGCCGAGCGTCTGCAGGAACTCGCGCAGCGATTCCTGCTTGGCGAGCGACGGCGCATCGTGGACGCGGTAGACCAGCGCCTGCTTCTTCGCCTCCAGCGTCTCGGCGGCGGCGACATTGGCCTGGATCATGAATTCTTCGATCAGCTTGTGGGCGTCSAGCCGTTCCGGCACGATGACGCGATCGACCGTGCCATCCGGCTTGAGCAGGATCTTGCGCTCCGGCAGGTCGAGTTCGAGCGGCTGGCGGCCGTCGCGTCCGCGCTTGAGGATCGCATAGGCATCCCATAGCGGCTTCAGCACCGTGTCGAGGATCGGGCCAGTCTTGTCGTCGGGCGCGCCGTCGATCGCCGCCTGCGCCTGCGGGTAGGCAAGCTTCGCCGCGGATTTCATCATCACGCGGTGGAAGGAGTGCCTGATCTTGTGACCATCGGCGGAGAAGGTCATGCGCACAGCGAGCGCCGGCCGATCCTGGCCCTCGCGCAGCGAACAGAGGTCGTTGGAGATGCGCTCGGGCAGCATCGGAACGACGCGATCGGGGAAATAGACCGAATTGCCGCGCTTSAGCGCYTCRCGGTCSAGTGCCGTGCCATAGCGGACRTAGGCGGCGACATCGGCGATGGCGACGGTGGCRATSACGCCGCCGGGGTTCTTYTCRTCRAGATCSGGCGTCGCGAAGACCGCGTCGTCATGGTCCTTGGCGTCGGCCGGATCGATGGTGACCAGCGGCAGGTCGCGCCAGTCCTCGCGGTGATCCATCGTTGCCGGCTTGACGGCTTCGGATTCGGCGATGACATCGGCCGGGAAGATGTGCGGAATGTCGTGGGCGTGGATGGCGATCATCGAGACCGCTTTCTCGCTGGTCAGCGAACCCAGCACGTTGAGCACCTTGGCGCGAGGAAGCCCAAAGCGGGAGGCSCGMGCCGGCTCGACCTCGACCAGGTCGCCGTYCTTGGCGCCGTTCTGGAATTCCTTGTCGACGATCAGCTCSGGCTGGCGSCGCTCKACCGGYTCGATGCGRAAGGTGCCGTCCTGMAGCACGCGRAAGAYGCCKAGWACSGCRTCGGTGCGCTTCTCGAAGATCTTCATCACCCGSCCGGTATAGGCGGGGCCGGWCGSKTCATYGGTCGGRAAGGTCTTGGCCAGMACGCGRTCACCGATGCCCGGTGCYGGGCCATTGCCGCTGCGCGASACRCGGATCGAGACSACGGGCGGYTCGCCRGKGCCGACRGCCTCSGCCGGATGCGCCAGCARGATGCCGTCGCCGTCGCGGCCAAARATGTCGAGCACGGCGACATGGGGCAGGGCGCCGACGCGGGCCAACCGCTTGCGTTCCTTGGTGAGCACGCCTTCATCCTGCAGGTCGCGCARGATRTCCTTCAGCCAGATGCGRTCGTCRCCGCGCAGCGCRAACGCCTTGGCGATSTCGCGCTTTCCGGCACGGTCGGGATTTTCGGCGATGTAGCGCAGGATTTCGTCGCGCGASGGSCTRTAGTCGTCCTTGACCTTGGCTCTCGTGTCGGCGGTGCGTGGATCGCCGTGGCTTCGTCCGGTGATCCTGCGCGCCACGCCGTCCTACCCTTTTTTCTTCGCCGCCGGCTTCTTGGCGGCTGTTTTCTTCGCTGCAGGCGCCTTGGCCGCCGCTGCCTTGCGGAACGGCTTCTTGCCGCCACCGCCCTTGGCTTCCTTCTCGGCAATCAGCGCCAGCGCATCTTCAATCGTCACAGATTGCGGATCCTTGCCCTTGGGCAGCGTGGCGTTGACCTTGCCGAAATTGACGTAAGGCCCGTATTTGCCGTCGCGCACGACGATCTTGCCGCCGCCATCGGGATGGTCGCCGAGTTCCTTCAGCGCAGCCGCAGTGCCGCTATTGCGGCCGCCCTTGGCCTTGGACTGCTTTTCGGCAATCACCGTGACGGCGCGGTTGAGGCCGATCGAGAACACATCCTCGATGCTGTCGAGATTGGCATAGGTGCCGTCATGCAGCACAAACGGGCCGTAGCGGCCGAGCCCGGCCGAGATCATCTTGGCGGATTCGGGATGCTTGCCGATATCGCGCGGCAGTGCCAGCAGGGCGAGCGCCTTTTCGTGGTCGATCGACTCGGGCGTCCAGCCCTTGGGCAGGCTCGAGCGCTTGGCTTCCTTGCCGTCGCCGCGCTGCAGGTACGGGCCAAAGCGGCCTGAGCGAAGCGTGATTTCCTCCGCCGTGTAAGGGTCCTTGCCGAGCACCTTGGTGCCGTCCTCGCCGCCGCCATTCTCGCCATTCGGGTTGGCGGCGTCGCCGAGCTGGCGGGTGAAGGAGCATTCGGGATAGTTCGAGCAGCCGACAAAGGCGCCGAACTTGCCGAGCTTCAGCGACAGATTGCCGGAGCCGCATTTCGGGCAGATGCGGGGGTTCGAACCGTCTTCCCTTGTGGGGAACACCAGCGGCGCCAGTTCCTCGTTCAGCGCATCGAGCACGTCGGTGACGCGCAGTTCCTTGATGTCGGCGACAGCTCCCGAAAAATCCTTCCAGAAATCGCGCAGCACGTCTTTCCAGGCGAGCTTGCCGTCGGAGATCTCGTCGAGCTTCTCCTCGAGCGACGCGGTGAAGTCGTATTCGACATAGCGCTCGAAGAAGCTTTCCAGGAAGGCCGACAACAGGCGGCCCTTGGCCTGCGGCACCAGCCGGCGCTTGTCGATCGTGACGTAGTCGCGGTCCTCGAGCGTCTTCAGGATCGCGGTGTAGGTCGACGGACGGCCGATGCCGAGCTCTTCCAGCTTCTTGATCAGCGTCGCCTCGGAATAGCGCGGCGGCGGCTCGGTCGTGTGCTGGGTGGCGTTGATCGCCTGGCGGGCAAGCTGCTCGCCGGCGCGGATTTCGGGCAGACGACGGTTTTCCTCGTCTTCCGCGTCGTCTTCCTTTTGGTCGGTGTAGGCGGCGATGAAGCCGTCGAAGCGGACGACCGAACCGACGGCACGAAGCTCGGCGGTGCGGGCGCCGTTCACTGCTTCGATCTCTACGGTGGTGCGCTCGATCTCGGCCGGCTGCATCTGGCTGGCGATGGCGCGCTTCCAGATCAACTCATAGAGCCGCATCTGGTCGGAATCGAGATATTGCCGGACCGATGCTGGGGTGCGCATGAAATCCGTCGGGCGGATGGCTTCGTGCGCTTCCTGGGCGTTCTTGGCCTTGGCGGTGTATTGGCGCGGCTTTTCCGGCAGGTATTTCGGGCCGAACTCCTTGGCGATGGCGTCGCGGGCAGCGTCGATCGCCTCCGGCGCCATCTGCACGCCGTCGGTTCGCATATAGGTGATCAGGCCGGTGGTCTCGCCGCCGATCTCCATGCCTTCATACAGCCGCTGCGCCACCTGCATTGTGCGCGTGGCGGAGAAGCCTAGGCCCGACGAGGCAGCCTGCTGCAGCGTCGAGGTGGTGAAGGGCGGGCCTGGATTGCGCTTGGTCGGCTTGGCTTCGACGGACAACGCCTTGAAGGTCGCGCCTTCAAGCATTCCCTTGATGTCGTCGGCTTGCGCCTTGTTGGCAATGTCGAGCTTTTGCAGCTTCTTGCGCTCAAAGGCGGTCAGCCGCGCTTCGAATGTGTCGTTGCGCGGCGTGCCCAGCAGAGCGGCGATCTGCCAATATTCCTCACGGATGAAGCGTTCGATCTCGGATTCACGGTCGCAAACCAGGCGCAGCGCTACCGACTGGACGCGACCGGCGGAACGGGCGCCCGGCAGTTTGCGCCACAGCACCGGCGACAGCGTGAAGCCGACGAGATAGTCGAGCGCCCGGCGGGCGAGATAGGCATCGACCAGCGGMGCATCGATCTGGCGCGGATTGGCCATGGCTTCCAGCACCGACGACTTGGTGATGGCGTTGAAGACGACGCGGCTGACCGACTTGTCCTTCAGCACGCGCTTCTGCTTCAGCACTTCCAGCACATGCCATGAAATGGCTTCGCCCTCACGATCCGGATCGGTGGCGAGGATCAGGCCGTCGGCATCCTTGACCGCCTTGGCGATGTCGGCGAGGCGCTTGCCCGAAGCGGTATCGACCGCCCAGGACATGGCGAAATCCTCATCCGGACGCACCGATCCATCCTTGGCCGGCAAATCGCGGACATGGCCGAACGAGGCCAGAACCTTGTAGTTCCTGCCGAGGTATTTGTTGATTGTCTTCGCCTTGGCCGGCGATTCGACGACGACGACGTCCATGAGGTCTCATATCAGCTGTGGTGCGGCAGAAGAATTCCGCTGCGCGCGACGAAATCTCGTTCTATTTGTCGCTCACATGGCCGCGCTTTTGCAT
>NZ_JBFUGJ010000267.1:0-8439 GCF_056402975.1 Mesorhizobium sp. P3_A9
GTTTCATCGTCGCGGCCCTTTCGGGTGGCTGGGGTTCCGTCAAAACCATCCTCGCCTCGATGGTAAAGTGGCGGGTTCACCCGACATGGTACCTGGTGGCGTTCGGCCTGCCGTTCGGAACACAGCTGGCCTCGATCCTGATCAATCCGCTGTTTGGCTCAGGGGGACCGGCCTGGAACAATATTCCGGCGTTGTCCGAAATGCTGCCGATCATTGCACTTTATGCCGTCTTCAGCGGTCCGCTYGGCGARGAGCCSGGMTGGCGCGGYTTTGCGRYGCCRCGKCTGCTYGCMARYCAYTCGGCACTSAYKGGCAGCCTGATCCTCGGCGTGRTCTGSGCCATCTGGCACTTCCCGCTCGGYCTSGTCGGCGACCTCAGCCTCTACAGCACAATCAACGTCGTGCTGGCGGGCGTGGTGTTCACCTGGCTCTATCAGAACACCGGCAGTGTGCTTCTCGCCTTCATCATGCRTGTCACGCATCAGAACAGCGTGCGCTTTCTCGGCAAGGTGTTCACCGGCGGCGACTATGTGCAGCAGCAATGGATAGGTGTTGCGATTTGGGCGGTCATCGCGATTGCCATCGTCGCTCATTATGGCACCGAAAGCTTCATCCGCCGGCCAAAGCCGCAACTTGCCGTCGCTGGCGCTGTCTAGGCCGCTCGCGATGATCGCGGCGTCCGAAGCCGGGCGCCGCATCCTTTCGCCGGCGGCGCAGATGCGCAAGCCCTTGACCCAGCCCCTCAGCCATAGGCCAATATCGGCACGGCTTTCAGGGAGCGGGCCTTTTGATGGCGGTCTCGGCCACCGACCAGGTGTTTCAATTCGGCGGTTTTACGCTTGATCTGGGCAAAGGCACGCTCAGCCGGGCTGATCAGCCGGCCTTTCTGCGGCCGAAGGCTTATTCGCTGCTCACGCATCTCGCCCGCCACATCGGCCGGGTTGTGCCGAAATCGGAACTCATGGACACGGTCTGGCCGGGTGTTTTCGTCACCGAGGATTCGCTGACGCAGTCGGTGCGCGAAATCCGCAAGGTGCTGGGCGAGGAGTTGGTGCGAACGGTGTCGAAGCGCGGCTACATGCTGGTGCCTGAAACGGAAGCGGCACCCGAACCCGGAGCGCAACCGATCGTGGCGGTGCTTAGGTTCCGCAATGATGGCGCCGATCCCGCTGATGAGGCTATCGTTGACGGTTTTGCCGAAGACATCATCAATGGCCTCGCCCGCTTCGGGACGGTGACAGTATTGGCGCGCAATTCGAGCTTTTCGTTTGCATCCGATACGCCGGCCGAATGGCCAGCCATACGCTCCCGCATCGGCGCAGATTATCTTGTCGAGGGCTCGGTGCGGCGACAGGCGGAGCGCATTTTCACCGCGGTCAATCTCGTCGATGCCGCCAACGCCACCCAGCTCTGGGGCGACCGCTACCAGGCCGAGGATACCGCGCTCTTCGCCATCCAGCAGGACATCGTCGAAGATATTGTCGGCCGGTTGGTAGTACGGGTCAACAATGCCGGACTGCAACGCGCTTCGCGACGGCCGGTGACTAGCTTGGCCGCCTATGAGTTGGTGTTGCGCGGCGTTGCCCTGCTGCGCGATCCGGCCCAAAGCGACCTCAAAGGGGCGGCAGCACTGTTCGAGGCAGCGATCACCAGGGATCCGGCCTACGACCTCGCCCATACTTATCTGGCGCTGTCGCATGTGCTGAACAGCGAATTCGGGCACATCAGCAATGCCGTGCTGGCGAAAGCCCGCGACCTTGCCGAACGGGGCATTGCACTGTCTCCCGACCAGGCTACGGCGCATCGCATCCAATCGCTGGTGCGGCTCAGCATGCGCGATCATGAGGCGGCCGAGCATCATTTGCGAATCGCGCTCGAGCTCAATCCCGGCGATGCCGAATGCATTGAGCAGATGGGGCACCTGCTGACGATGCGCGGCCGGCCTCTCGATGCTCTCACCTGGCTGTCGCGCGCCATCAGGATCGACCCACTCAATCCGCACTGGTATCAATACGACCGATCACTGGCGCTCTACATGCTGGGTGAGTACCGGACGGCCGCCGAAGCGCTGGAACTGGCGACGCGGCCGACGCCATGGATCCGAACACGGCTTGCCGCCTGCTATGCGCAACTCGGCAACATGCAAGCGGCAAGGCGGCAGGCCGCGTTGATCAGCGCCGATGGCTCCGATTTCTCCCCGATCGACTATGCGGCGACAATCGTTCCGTTCGAATACGCCACCGACACGGAACACCTCACCAATGGCGTGTTGCTCGCGCTTGAACAGCAAAGGTAGCCTCGGCTGCATCACGTCATGTGCCGATGATCGGCCAACACATCATCGATCACGTGCCAAGATTTCTCGACCTCGGCCTGATTGTCCGTATGTCCGGCAACGGTGATGAGCGCCTTCCACAGCGCCCAGCCACGTCCGCGTGCCCAGGTCGCATCATCGACGGCTATATCGGCGCGGAAAACCTCCCGGCTCTCGCCCTCGAACAGAGTCCAGGCGATCACCAGGTCGCATGAGGGATCACCGACGCCGGAGGTGCCGAAGTCGATCACGGCGCTCAAGCGGCCGTCCTCGACGAGCAGATTTCCCGAGGCAACATCGCCATGAAACCAGACAGGCGGTCCCTGCCAGGTCGCGGCAAGGGCTGCGTCCCAAACGGCACTCGCTACGCTTGAATCGATGCGGTTGCCGAGTGCGGCGATCGCTTGCCTTGTCTCGCCGTCATAGACGGTCAGCGGTCCGCCCCGAAAGAAATTGTGCTGCCCGGGCGATGGGCCGCCAGTCGGATCGACGCGTTTCAGCGTAACCAGGAACCCGGCCAGGTCCTCGGCGAATTGCGACAGGTTGGCGATGCGCTCTCGCCTCGCGGTCTCGCCTTCGATCCAGCCATAGACGGACCAATGCCAGGGAAAATCCTCGGCCGGAACTCCCATCGCCAGCGGTACGGGAATGGGCAGCGGCAACAGCGGCGCCAACCTCGGCAGCCAGCGATGTTCCTTTTCCACTTGCAGGGAATAGGCGGCAGCGCTTGGCAGCCGTACGGTCATCTCGTCGCCGAGATGAAAGGTCCTGTTGTCCCATCCGCCTGATGCAACCGGCCTGACGGCAAGATCCCGCCACTGGGGGAATTGCGTAGCGACCAACCGGCGGACCAAAACCGTATCGATGGTGAGCTTGCCGTCCATTCAGTGTGGGAATTCGAGACCCATCTCGCGGTAGCGCTCGGGATCATCGCCCCAGTTCTCGCGCACCTTGACGAACAGGAACAGATGCACCTTCTGCTCGAGAATGCCGGCGATCTCCATCCGCGCTGCCTGGCCGATGGCGCGGATGGTCTCGCCCTTGTGGCCAAGCACGATCTTCTTCTGACTGTCGCGCTCGACATAGATGACCTGATCGATACGCACCGAGCCGTCCTGCTTCTCTTCCCATTTCTCAGTTTCGATATGGGAAGAGTAAGGCAGTTCCTGATGCAGTCTGAGATAGAGCTTCTCGCGGGTGATCTCGGCGGCAAGCTGGCGCATCGGCAGGTCGGAAATCTGGTCCTCGGGATAATACCAGGGACCGGCAGGCAGCGTTTCGGCCAGATAGTCGAGAACATCCTTGCAGCCTGAGCCTGTCAGAGCCGAGACCATGAAGGTGCGTTTGAAAGGCACCCGCTCGTTCGCGACGGCCGACAACGCCAAAAGTGCCTCGTGCTTGACCCGGTCGACCTTGTTGAGGATCAGCACCATCGGCTGGCGCACATCCTTCAGTCGTTCGAGGATGGCGTCGGCGTCRCCSCKGATGCCSCGCTCGGCRTCGATCAGCAAAAGCACGATATCGGCGTCCTTGGCGCCACCCCAGGCGGTGGTGACCATCGCCGTGTCGAGGCGCCGCTTGGGCTTGAAGATGCCCGGCGTGTCGACAAAGACGATCTGCGCATTGTCATGCGTGGCGATGCCACGCACGATGGCGCGGGTCGTCTGCACCTTGTGGGTGACGATCGACACCTTGGCGCCGACCAACTGGTTGACCAGCGTCGACTTGCCGGCATTCGGCGCGCCGATCAGCGCGACGAAGCCGGAATGGGTGGCAGGGGCTTCAGCAGTTTCGATATCCGTCATGCCGCGTTCCATACACCTTCGCGCAGCAGAAGGGCAGCCGCTGCTGCCTGCTCGGCCTCGCGTTTGGAACGGCCACTGCCTGTCGCCGGCTGAAATGCACCAACCTTGACGCTGACGGTGAACAGCGGATCGTGGTCCGGCCCCTCGCGACTGTCGATCTGGTAGGCAGGAACGGCACTCGCCGCCTGATGCGCCCATTCCTGCAATTCGGTCTTGGCGTCACGGCGTGCCGCGCCCGACGCCTGCGAACGCGGCTGCCAGTATTTGTGGATGAAAGCGCTCGCCGCCTCCAGCCCRCCATCGAGRTAGAGCACGGCRATCAGCGATTCCAACGCGTCGGCRCGCAKATTGACGCGCTTGCGCCCSTCGAGCCCGCGCACATCCGAKCCRGCACGGATCARSTCAGGCAGCCCGATATCCTCGGCGATGTCCGAAAGCGCCTCGGCATTGACCAGCGCATTGAGCCGCAGCGACAATTCGCCTTCCGCCGCATCGGGAAACGCGGCCAGCAGCATGTCGGCAACGACAAGGCCGAGAACCCGGTCGCCGAGAAACTCGAACCGCTCATAGTCGGTGCCGGCATTGGCGCCACGGGCACTGGCATGGGTCAGCGCACGCTGCAGACGTTGGCGGTCGGCAAAGGCATGGCCAGTGCGTTCCACAAGCGCTTCGGCGAGCGCATCGGCGGTCAGGCGTTTCGCCGCTGCCATCCTTAATTGACGAAGTGGAACAGGCGCGACGCACGCATCAGCGACGGCCACTTCCAGATTTCGAGCGGGCTTGCCTTGCCGGCGATCGAGAAGAAAACGAGATTGGCGCGGCCAACCAGGTTCTCGGCAGGAACGTAGCCGACGGTGAACCGGCTGTCGGCGGAATTGTCGCGGTTGTCGCCCATCATGAAATAGTGGCCGGGCGGCACRTYGMATTCACGSGTGTTGTCGCCAATCGAATTTGGATTGAGGTCAAGCGTGTCGTAGCTGACGCCGTTGGGCAGAGTTTCCCGGTAGACATCGATCGGCTGARGCATTTCGGTGATGTCGGGGTTGTCGATCTGTCCGGTCTTTACGCGCGGCACGCCGACGCCATTGATGAACAGCTGGCCGTTCTTCATCTGGATCTTGTCGCCAGGCAAACCGACGACGCGCTTGATGTAATCAACGGACGGGTCCGGCGGGAACTTGAACACCACGACATCGCCGCGCTTGGGCTCGGAGCCCCAGATGCGACCCGAGAAAATGTCAGGGCCGAAAGGCAGCGAATAGCGCGAGTAGCCGTAGGACCATTTGGTGACGAACAGRTAGTCGCCTTCCAGAARCGTCGGCCGCATCGATCCCGACGGGATCGARAAMGGCTGGAACARCAGCGTGCGGATGACCAGSGCRAGCARMARCGCCTGGACGATGACGCTGACGGTTTCGCCAAGCCCGCCGGATTTCTTCTCAGATTTTTCAGCCACGCTCATGTCGTCCTCGATTGTGCGTTGGATGGTATAGAGTCTCGGCGCGCGCTGGGCAACGTCAATGCCGGTCGTCAGATGCAATCAATGTGGCGCTTCTTCGACGGGCAACGCCTCGATGATCACAAAGGCTTGAGCGAGCGGRAAATCRTCSGTGATKGTSAGGTGRATCGCCGCSCGRTGMCCTTTCGGCAGGATTTTTTGCAGTCGTACCAGTGCACCGCCGGTCAGTGCCATGGTTGGCGCGCCGCTGGGCAGGTTGACGACGCCCATGTCGCGCCAGAAGACACCTTGCGCCAGACCGGTACCGAGCGCCTTGGCGCAAGCCTCCTTGGCGGCGAAGCGCTTGGCGTAGGAGGCGGCACGGGCACGGCGGTTCTCCGAACGCGCCTGTTCGACCTCGGTGTAGATCCTCTGGACGAAGCGCTGACCGTGACGCTCCAGCGACTTCTCGATGCGCCTGATATCGATCAGGTCGCTGCCGATACCGATGATCATTGTGCGGCGGAACCGACGCTTCCGCCGGGATGGGACGATTGCGCGTGGCGATGCGCGCGCTCCGCAAGGCGCTTGCGCCGCTGCTCGCGAAAAGCGTTCATGCCCCAGCGCGTGATGCCGTAAAATAACAGGCCGAAGACCAGCCCGAGCGGAATCGCGCCGATCAGCATCGGCTCAAGCACGGGCTTCCACAATTGTGCGAAGGAAAGCTTGTGCAGCATTTCGCCCAGATGTGCCGGCGGCCCATGTGCAGGCAGGCGATCGTGCAGGATCAGCTTGCCGGTTTCCCAGGATGCGCCCCACAGAATAGGAAAAGTCAGCGGATTGCCGAAGAAAACAGCGCCTAGAGCGGCCGCCACCAGATTGCCGGCGATCACCCAGCACAGGACGAAGGCAATGACGAAATGGAAACCGACGGGAAAGAACGAGGCGAAGACACCGGCCGCAACACCGGCGGCAACCGCGTGCGGGGTGGCCTTCAGCCGCAGGATGCGCTTGGACAAGTACTGAAGCGAGCGCGAAAATGAGCGGCGCGGCCAAAGGTAGGTACGCACCCGTTCGAGAAGTCCATCAGGCTTGCGGCGTCGAAAAAGCACTCTGTTCCCGTTCCACAACTCTCGCGCCGGCAGTTTCCGCCGGGTGTGAGATACATCATCTTGCGCTTAACGATCGCCCGATGGCAATCACAACGTTGATATAGCGACGCGCTGGCGCAAGAACAACCGAACACCGTCTGTGCGGCGCGTGCTTGTTGCCGCCCCTTCGGGCCAAGCATTCTTCGGATCGAACATTGGACAATCGCGGCGAATTTATGGAAACGGCAGCCGCTTAGCCGAAAGGCCCGGCCTTGCTGGCGGCTAAGACCGGTACTCGCTGACCTCGACCAGATTGCCGTCCGGGTCGCGGAAATAGACCGACATCATCGGACCTCGCGCGCCGACGCGTTCAACCGGGCCAAGTTCCACCACCACGCCATTCGCCTCGATATGAGCGCGGATTTCGTCGAGCGGCCGTTCGGTGATCAGGCAGAAATCGCCCGAACCTGGTGTCGGCGACTTCGCCTTGGGCTCGAAAGTATGGCGGACTTCGTGGACATTGATCTTCTGGCTGCCAAAAGCCAGCGCTGTCGGCCGGCCCGGCGTATCGATGCGCTCAAAGCCCAGCACGCGCTGATAAAAGCCGCAGGTCGCGTCGAGCGATGCCACCGTCAACACGAAATGATCGATGCCGACGATCATCGCGACCAATTTGCTTTCATGCATGTCGTCACTCCCAAAACCGCTGCACACTTTTGGGCGACATGCCTGGTCAAATGTTGCGGCTGCCGGGCTTGATCGGCGGTAGCGCGGCAAGCTCCGGCGGCAGCCGGTCCGGCGGATAGGCCGGRACCTCGTATTCGGCGAGCGCGATCARYGGCACGCCGACATGGGTCTTGCCRGCCGARCGGTCGATGATGCARGCGGCGGCCACMACCTCGGCGCCAAGCTCGCGCAGRCATTCGATSGTCTCGCGGATMGACAGGCCTGTGGTGACGATRTCCTCGACGATGACGACGCGCGCRCCCCTGGCGATCTCGAAGCGGCGCAGGCGGAACTCGCCCCCTTCCCGCTCGACCCAGATCGCCGGCACGCCGAGATGGCGCGAGGTTTCGTAGGCCGGGATCAGGCCGCCGATCGCCGGGCCGACGACATAGTCGATCTTGCCAGGCACCGCTGCCCGGATCTTCTCAGCCAGCGCCTTGCACAGACGCTCGGTCTTGTCGGCGTGCATGAACACCCGTGCCTTCTGCAGGAAGACCGGGCTGCGCAGGCCCGACGTCAGGATGAAATGCCCCTCCAGAACAGCACCCGCCTCGCGGAAAATGCCCAGCACTTCATCGGTCTTCATCTGCGCCTATCCCCTCATAGATCAGCTGCGTCAGCCATTCACACGACGTGCGTCGCTGACGCTCGAATTGTCCTTGAGCTGCGACAGCAGCCGGTTGAGATGCTTCAGATCCCAGACTTCGRGATCGATCAGCATTTCGGTGAAGTCAGGTGCGGTGCGCACCATCGACAGCGTATGGATGTTGGCGTCGTTGGACGCAACGACCTGGGCGATATCGGCAAGCGATCCCGGCGCATTGATGGCGGTGACCGAGACACGCGCGGGAAACCGTTCCTTGGTGCGTTCGTCAATGTCCCAGCGCACGTCGATCCAGCGTTCCGGCTGGTCGTCGAAGGCCTGCAGCGCCGGCGACTGGATCGGATAGATGGTGATGCCGGTGCCCGGCTGGACGATGCCGACGATGCGGTCGCCGGGCACAGCACCCTCCGGCGCGAAGCGCACCGGCAGGTCGCCGCGCACGCCGCGGATCGGCACGGCAC
>NZ_JBFUGJ010000268.1:0-8310 GCF_056402975.1 Mesorhizobium sp. P3_A9
AAGGGGGGAAGCAGTAAGCGGGTAGATAATTGAGAAAGCGTCCAACGTCTTTACCGCCACATCTGCTTCGGGAAGACATTCGGCGATCTTTGTAAACACCTTGGACTGTTTTTGACACGCTACCAGCGCCCGAAAGTCAGCTTGTCCCGCAGCAGCCGATGTAGCGATGGTCGTCGCCACAGCAACGAAACCTAGTATGATCGCTGTCCAATTGAACATAGCCACCGGTCTCATTGAGATGAGACCGGTGGCATTTCATAAGTTTGGAGACATTTCCTTGCCGCGATTTGTCGCATTGAGTCGGGTTGCCCCACCATTTCGCGAATCATGCAGCTATAAAAATCACCACGATGATCCCACAGCCAAATTGTGATGGCACCCGCTAATATCCCGGCTATTGCAAAAGCAAATTTCGCCTTGGATTTCCCCATTGTCGCTCCCCCCATGCTTTCCTAAGCATATAGGACTTCGGGGGGACACGCGACAATCGAAGCGCAAAGGTCAAACCGCGACACAGCCACATTGTTTGACCCTGCTATGCGGCCCGATTGGTTAGTAGTTTGGTTAGTTGGGCACTAACCGAAAACCGCCAAACCCCATGTTTTCCGGGCTTTCTAGGGGTTGACTTGGCGGAGGGAGTGGGATTCGAACCCACGGTGAACTTGCGCCCACGCCGGTTTTCAAGACCGGTGCCTTAAACCGCTCGGCCATCCCTCCGTCGTGATTTTTCAATCACTTGGATCGTGCGCTTCCGAAGGGTTTTCGCCGTTGGCGCCGGATTGGCACCGAAGGCGTTCCCGACCGGTTCGCTGTTCATTCCTGTAAAGCGGCATTGAGGCCCGCGTCAACCACCGCTGCGGCGCCTTCCTGTTGACCGGGCAAGCGCCGACTCAATTTTAGGTTTGGGGGAGGGTTGAGCGATCCTCTGAGGTGGCCCCCTCAACGACGAGGTGGGGACCCTTCAATCGCGTCACAGAGGGGACAAGGGGACGAATTTGGGCGTTCGCAGTTCCTGGGCCATTTTTGCCGCCTGGAAAATTGTCATCAGAACGAGGATCGGCTCACCCTCTGTCGGGTTGATCGTCAGGGCCACACGGCCGAGTTCGTCGCTCATGCCGCACGTCCAGTCCTTGACTGCGATCACCTTCTTCCCGGCCATGTGCCCGAGGCTTTACGCGGCCTGAAGCCGGTACACGGAACCTTCGCCGGATATTGCCACCAGCCGTAACATGGCAAAAGCGGCCAAAACGATGAAAAACGCCGTGATGTTCAGGAACATCGTCGACGCAAAAATGCTCGCGCTCTGGTCGTAGCAGCTTGCGAATTCCATCACGCTTTACCCCTTCAACGCTTGACGAACGGCGAACCACACCCATCGACAAGAATGATCCTGATTTGGGAGAAATTCAAGAGATTGCTAATATACGAGACGCAGCGCACCGAGCGCGGCAGGGCGGCGTCACAATCTTGCCCGGTTCCGGCCACAATCGGTTAATATCGTGATAAACAATTCCTGTGCACAAAGGATCGGGGTTCAGGGCGCCGTTGGTGTTGTCGAGTGAGTGCTTTGGCTCCTCTGCTGTTCAAACCACGGCGTCTTGATTGAGACTGTAGGGGATTTCAGGAAAAATGCAGGCTACGACGCATCAGCGTCTTCGTCGCGCTTCCACGCTTACGCTGCTTGCGGCGTCGGCTGCCTTGCTGGCGGCTTGCGCGTCGCAGYCTGAGCCGAAGGGGATGGTCAATCCCAAGCCTCGTTCCAAGGAATATTTCGCCGAAACCGAATATGGCGTGAAGGCGAGCCCGCGCGTCCAATTCATGCGCCGCGGCGGCGGCCGCGACCAACTCGGCAAGCCCTACCAGGTGCGCGGCAAGTGGTATTATCCGAAGGAAGACAAGCGCTACGCCAAGGTCGGCCTGGCCTCCTGGTATGGCGACGCCTTCCATGGCCGGCTGACCGCCAATGGCGAAGTGTATGACACGGCGCAACTGACGGCCGCGCATCCCACCATGCCGTTGCCGAGTTATGCGCGTGTCACCAACCTCGAAACCGGCAGTTCGGTCATCGTGCGCGTGAACGACCGTGGCCCCTATCATGAGGGCCGCATCATCGATGTCTCGGAGCGCGCGGCGCAGATGCTCGACTACGCCAAGGTCGGCACCGCGAAGGTCAAGGTCGAATATGTCGGCCGCGCGCCGCTCGATGGCAATGACGACCAGTATCTGATGGCATCCTACCATCCAGGCAACAGGATACCGGATCCGTCGGATGGCTTGCCGACCGGTGTCATGGTGGCCATGAACGGACCGTCGCCAAGCGTGCCGGTGGGCGCAGCCGCCGTACCGTTCCCTGGTCAGCTGATCGATTCCGCCACCCCGGTTCAGGCACAGATGTCGGCGCCGTCGCCGGCCTTCGGCGATCTGTCGCTGCCCGACTTCGGGCCGATCGTACCGGAGCGGCCGGACATCAAGCTGCCGCCGCAATCGCCATTCGCCGTGGCGTCGCTCTCCTATGCCGACGAGCGTGTCCGCCGCGCCGATGTCTTCGCCGCGCTCGACGACGACGGGATGTCGCCCGCCGATATCCTGCAATCGTGGAAAAAATCCAACAAGCAGGCGCCGTCGCCTGACTATGTGGCGGCCGGTACCTTCGACAGCGCCGCCGAGGCCAAACGCGTCGCAACCGCGCTCGCGCCCTACGGCCGGACCGAGATCCAGCGTTCCGATCTCGACGGCAATGACTGGTACGCGGTCAACCTCTACCCCAACGGCCATGGCGGCTTGGATGATCTGCTGCAGGCGGCATGGTCGCACGGCGCGCCGGACGCTCTGGCTGTGCGCAACTGATCTATTTTCCCCGCGCGGTTGATCCGGCGGAAAAAACCCTGATAGCTTGGTTGTGCCAAAACCGGCAAACGGGTCGAGATTTCATGCAGTTGCGCGCCTTTCCGCCATTTGCCGGCTTCCTGGGACTGGCTTTGCTGCTGCTTTGCCTCGCTCCAGCCCATGCGCAGATTTTCGAGACCAAGGCCACACAGGCGTTCATGATCGATGCCGACACCGGCACGGTGCTGTTTTCGAAAGACGCCGACAAGCCGATCCCGCCGGCCTCGATGGCCAAGCTGATGACCATGGAAGTGGTTTTCAACGCCATCAAATCAGGGCGCCTCAAACTCGACGACACCTTCGTGGTCAGCGAAAACGCCTGGCGCAAGGGCGGCGCGCCGTCGGGAACATCGACGATGTTTGCCAAGCTCAAATCGGCGATCCGCCTCGAGGACCTGATCCAGGGCGTGACCGTGCAGGCGGCCAATGACGGCTGTATCGTCATTGCCGAGGGCATGGCCGGATCCGAGGACAATTTTGCCGCTGAGATGACCGAGCGCGCCCGGCAGATTGGCCTGAAAACATCGACTTTCGTCAATTCGACCGGCCTCCCGGCCGACGGCCAGCAGACGACGGTGCGCGAACTGGCGCAGCTGGCCCTGCATCTGTGGCGCGATTATCCGGATTTCTATCGCTACTACGGCCTGAAGGATTTCACCTGGAACAAGATCTCGCAGAGGAACCGCAATCCGCTGCTGGCSATGGACATCGGCGYCGACGGCCTGGCTGTCGGCGCGAGCGAGGCGGCCGGCTTCGGCATCGTCGCTTCGGTCAGCCATGACGGCACGCGGGTAATCGTGGCCATGAGCGGGCTGGCCAACGACAAGGAGCGCGCCGAAGAGGCGCGCAAGCTTCTCGACTGGGGCGTGCGGTCCTTCCAGAAAACCGAGATCTTCGCCAAGGACGAGGTGGTCGGTGAGGCCCAGGTTTTTGGCGGTGCGAAATCCGGCGTCACGCTGAAGGCAAAAGGGCCGATCGACATCTTCCTGCCGATCACCAACCGCGACAAGCTGACCGCCAAAATCGTCTACAGCGGCCCGGTTGCAGCACCCGTGGAGGAGGGCCAGCCTGTGGGTGCGCTGCGCGTCTGGATCGGCGACACGCTGAGCCAGGAGACACCGCTATTCGCTGCTGAGTCGATCGGTGTCGGCACGTTGCCGCAGCGCGCGCTCGATGCGGTCAAGGAACTGGCGATCGGCTGGCTGCGATAACACCGACGGCATGGACGTTTTCCCGAACGCGGACTATCTAGAGCGCAACAATCCACTCCAACCTGGACAAAGGCCCTTTCGATTGGCGCGCGGATTTTTCATTACCTTCGAAGGCGGCGAGGGCGCAGGCAAGTCGACGCAGATCGAGCGGCTGGCGAGGAAGATGCGCGCCAAGAAGTATGATGTCCTGCTCACACGCGAACCGGGCGGCTCGCCAGGCGCCGAAGCGGTCAGGCATGTGCTGCTTTCGGGTGCTGCCGAGCCATTCGGGCCGAAGATGGAAGCGCTGCTCTTCGCCGCCGCGCGTTCGGACCATGTCGAGCAGGTCATCCGGCCGGCGGTCGAGCGCGGCTCCATCGTGCTTTGCGACCGTTTCCTGGATTCTTCGCGCGTCTACCAGGGCGTCACCGGCGGGATCGACCCGGCCTTCATGGATGCGCTGGAACAGGTCGCCATCAACGGCATGATGYCAGACATGACGCTGATTTTCGATATCGATCCGGCCGAAGGCCTCAGGCGCGCGACGCTGCGGCGCGGCAGCGATGCCGACGCCGACCGCTTCGAGAAGGAAACGCTGGCCATCCATCAGGCTCGGCGCGAGGCCTTCCTGGCGATCGCCGCGGCCGAACCGGAACGCTGCATCGTCATCGACGCGGCCGCCGATCCCGACACGGTGGAGCACGTCGTCACCGCGGCCGTGTTCGCGGCTCTGGAGGCGAGGGCACCCGCGCGCAACAGGCAGGCCGCACCGGTATGATCTTCGAACGCATTGCGCCGGAACAGCATGACACGCTGGACGGCGTGCCGGAACCGTCGGAAACGCCCCGTCTGGTCGGGCACCGGCAGGCGGCCGAGATGCTTGCCGCCGCCTATCGATCGGGAAAGCTGCCGCATGCGCTGATCTTCGCCGGCCCCGTAGGCATCGGCAAGGCGACGCTGGCTTTTCATCTGGCGCATCATTTGCTGAAGCACCCGGCCTTCGCGCAGGCGCCGGACAGTCTTGCCGTGCCCGATCCCGCCTCGTCGCTGTCTCGCCAGATCGCGACCGGGGCGCATCCGGGCGTCCTGCATCTGACGCGGCCGATGAACGACAAGACCAAGAGCTTCAAGACCGTCGTCACCRTCGACGAGATCCGCARGGTCAGCCGCTTCCTGTCGMTGACCTCGCATGACGGCAGCTACCGSGTCGTSATCGTCGAYCCRGCCGACGACATGAATGCCAATGCCGCCAATGCCTTGCTGAAGAACCTTGAGGAACCGCCGGCGCGAACGCTGTTCATTCTCATCGTCCACGCGCCGGGCAGTCTGCTGCCGACGATCCGCTCGCGCTGCCAGGTGATACGCCTGACGCCGCTCGACGCCGACGATTTGCTGGCGGTGCTGCAGACCGCCGAACCGCCGCCGCCGGACGATCCGGCCGCGCGGGCGGCGCTGGTCGAACGGGCAGGGGGCAGCGCGCGCAACGCGATCCTTTTGACGCAATATGGCGGGCTGGAGATCGCCCAGACGCTCGATGCGCTGGTGGCGAAGGGAAAGAGCGACATCGGCGGATCCTATCGGCTGGCGGAAGCCGTCGCCGGCCGCGACCAGGCGATCCAGTTCGATATCTTCAATCGCCGGGCGCTCGATCTTTTGTCGGACGCCGCGAGCCAGGCGGCGCGGTCGGGCGATCTCGCGCGGGCCAAAACCCTGTCGGACACTTGGCATGAGGCGCTGGACGCTATATCTGAGACCGATACCTACAATCTCGACAAGAAGCAGCACGCCTTGACCATGATCGACCGCCTGAATTCTGCGATGCGAATGTGACGGACTTCTTGGTGCATGCCGTTGCCCCAAGACCGGGGCTACTTTTGGGCGGCATGCACTAGCCTCGGGATGGCAATCGCCATTCCGATGCGATATCCACCGCCACGGCTTCCATTCAGACATTCATGATGGTTCATTCATGTCACGCGACACATTCTACATCACGACCGCGATTTCCTATCCGAACGGCAAACCGCATATCGGCCATGCCTACGAACTGATCGCCACCGACGCGCTTGCACGTTTCCAGCGGCTCGACGGCAAGCAGGTGTTCTTCCTCACCGGCACCGATGAACACGGCATCAAGATGCTGCAGACGGCGAAGCGCGAAGGCATTTCGGCGCGCGAACTGGCCGATCGCAACTCGGCCGACTTCAAGCGCATGGCAACCGCGCTCAACGCCTCCAACGACGATTTCATCCGCACCACCGAAGAGCGGCACTACGCGGCCTCGCAGGCGATCTGGAAAGCGATGGACGCCAATGGCGACATCTACAAGGGCGGCTATGCCGGCTGGTACTCGGTGCGCGACGAAGCCTATTACGGCGAGGAGGAGACGGAGGTCCGTCCCGACAATATCCGCTATGGGCCGCAGGGAACGCCGGTCGAATGGGTCGAGGAAGAGAGCTATTTCTTCCGCCTCTCGGCTTACCAGGACAAGCTCATCGCGCTTTATGAAAGCCAGCTCGACTTCATCGGCCCGGCCGAGCGCCGCAACGAGGTGATGAGCTTCGTCAAATCCGGACTGAAGGATTTGTCGATCTCGCGCACCACCTTCGACTGGGGCGTGCCGGTTCCTGGCGACGAGAAGCATGTGATGTATGTCTGGGTCGACGCCCTGACAAATTACATCACCGGCGTCGGCTATCCCGATGAAAACGATGAGAAATGGCGCTTCTGGCCGGCCGATGCGCATATCATCGGCAAGGACATTGTGCGCTTCCATGCGGTTTACTGGCCGGCCTTCCTGATGTCGGCCGGCATCCCGTTGCCGAAGCGCGTTTTCGGCCACGGCTTCCTGTTCAACCGCGGCGAGAAGATGTCGAAATCGGTCGGCAACGTCATCGACCCGTTCAGCATGGTCGAACATTACGGTCTCGACCAGGTGCGCTACTTCTTCCTGCGCGAAGTGCCGTTCGGCCAGGACGGCAGCTACAGCCATGAAGCGATTGTCAACCGCACCAACGCCGATCTCGCCAACGGCCTCGGCAATCTGGCGCAGCGCTCGCTGTCGATGATCGCCAAAAACTGCGGCGGCGTGGTGCCGAAGCGCGGCGATTTGACGGAAGCCGACAGCGCCATCCTGGATCAGGCTGTGGCGGCTCTGGCCACCGCGCGCAAAGCAATGGCCGGGCAAGGCATTCACCTGGCAGTCGCAGCGATCTTCGATGTGGTGGCGGAAGCCGATCGATACTTCGCTGGACAGGCACCATGGGCACTGAAGAAAACCGATCCGGAGCGCATGGAAACGGTGCTGTGGACGACCGCGGAGGTGGTTCGACGCGTCACCGTGCTGTGCCAGCCCTTTGTTCCGGAGTCGGCCACGAAGCTGCTCGACCTGCTGGCGGTGCCGGCGGACAAACGTAACTTCGAGCATGTCCACGCCGACTATGCGCTTGTGCCCGGCACAGCATTGCCCGTGCCGGAGGGCGTATTTCCGCGTTATGTCGAACAGCCGAGCGCGAACGCCTGATGCTTGTCGACAGYCACTGCCATCTGGAYTTTCCMGATTTCGCCGAGGAGCGGRCGGCCATYGTCGCCCGCGCCAAAGCGGCCGGAATCGGCCGCATGGTGACGATATCGACCCGTGTGAAGCGCTTTCAGCAAATCATTGAAATCGCAGAGAGTTTCGACGAAGTGTATTGCTCCGTCGGCACCCATCCGCACAATGCCGCCGAGGAACTCGACATCACCGCCGCAGAGCTTGCCCGCCTGTCGGCTCATCCGAAGGTGGTGGCGATCGGTGAAGCGGGGCTGGATTATTTCTACGACAAAGCGCCGCGCGATGCGCAGGCGCAGGGCTTTCGCAATCACATCGCCGCCGCTCGCGAGACCGGCCTACCCCTCGTCATCCATTCGCGCGATGCCGATGACGACATGGCAGCTATTCTCGAGGACGAAACAGGGAAGGGCGCCTTCCCCTTCATCCTGCACTGTTTTTCATCGGGACGCCGGCTGGCCGAAATCGGTGTGTCGCTCGGCGGCTATGTGTCGTTCTCGGGCATCCTGACCTTCAAGAATTCGGCCGAATTGCGCGCCATCGCCGCCGATGTGCCGCAGGACCGGCTGCTCGTCGAAACAGACGCACCCTACCTGGCGCCGATACCGTTTCGCGGCAAGCGCAATGAGCCGGCCTATGTCGCGCACACGGCACGAGTGCTGGCGGAGACGATTGGCGTCAGCG